>JAAYXQ010000293.1 GCA_012515825.1 Fibrobacter sp. | reverse complement strand
TTAGAATCATTAGAGCCTGTTTTAGAAAAAGATCCTGGTCTTGCTAAAACTGGAATTCTTGAACGTATTGTAGAACCAGAACGACTAATTCAGTTTAGAGTTTCTTGGGTTGATGATGCTGGTAATGTCCAAGTAAATCGTGGTTATCGAGTACAATTTAATTCTGCGATTGGTCCATATAAGGGTGGTATTCGTTTACATCCTTCTGTGAATGCGTCTATTTTGAAGTTTTTAGGTTTTGAACAAATTTTCAAAAACAGCCTAACTAGTTTGCCTATGGGTGGTGGAAAAGGCGGCGCTGATTTTGATCCTAAGGGAAAATCAGATAATGAAATCATGCGCTTTTGTCAATCCTTCATGACAGAGCTTGCAAAGCATATTGGTGCTGATACAGACGTTCCTGCTGGTGATATTGGTACTGGTGCTCGTGAAATCGGTTATATGTTTGGTCAATACAAAAGACTTCGCAATGAGTTTACTGGTGTTTTGACTGGTAAAGGCCTTTCATACGGTGGTTCACTTGCTCGTAAAGAAGCCACTGGATATGGCCTTCTATATTTCACTCGTGAAATGCTTGCCAACATGAAAAAGACTGACCTTAAAGGGAAAACGGTTGTTATTTCTGGTTCAGGAAATGTTGCCATTTATGCATCAGAAAAAGCTCAAACCATGGGAGCAAAAGTGGTGACTGCTTCTGATTCTAATGGTTATGTCTATGATCCTAATGGGATTCAATTAGATGTTGTGAAACAAATTAAAGAAGTGGAAAGAGGCCGTATTTCTGAATATGCAAAGCGTGTTCCTGGTTCTGAATATCATGAAGGTTGTAATAACATTTGGAATGTAAAGTGCGATATAGCTCTTCCTTGTGCTACACAAAATGAATTAGATCTTGCTGGTGCAAAAGCTTTAATTGCAAATGGTGTGATGCTTGTGGCTGAAGGCGCTAACATGCCTTCTACACCAGAAGCGATCGAAGCTTTCTTACAAGCAGGTGTCATGTTTGGCCCAGCTAAAGCAGCTAACGCTGGTGGTGTTGCTACTTCAGGTCTTGAAATGAGCCAAAACAGTGAACGTTTAAGCTGGACTTTCGAAGAAGTAGAAGCCAAATTAGAGCGTATCATGATTAATATTTTCAAAAATGCCTACGCTGCATCTAAAGAATACGGTCATGAAGGAAACCTTGTGATGGGTGCTAACATTGCTGGATTTAAGAAAGTCGCTGATGCCATGAAATGGCAAGGTGTAGCGTACTAATTCTTTTTGAATAAACATTCAAATTTTCAAAGGTCTTTTACTTTTTTGTAAAGGGCCTTTTTTTATTTCTTAAAAACAGAGAGTTAGGTTTTTGCTTCTGAAATAAAGGCGAGAGTTGATGTATTTTTCTTAGGGCTAAGCACGTGTATGAGGAAGCATTGTCTTCACTTGTAGGTATCGTTTTAATTTAGATAAAATGTGATGATGGACACATTTTTTATTGGTTTACTTGTTTTTCTACTTACAATTTTTCTTACATCTGAAAAAGAAACTTACAATAATCCTATAAAACAGAAAAACAAGTACACTATTTCTTTATTTGTTTATATTAGGAAAACCCAATACTAAGGATTTGCTTTTTTTGGAACTTTCTATGCGTTCTTTACAAAAATATTTTTCTATTCGTGTTTTATTAATCGTAATTTGTGCCATTTTAGCTGTTATTGCTCCTGATGTATTTTCGCTTGAAAACCGTTACTTATTGAAGATATGTTATAGCGCATTTTTTTTGTTGACGATTCTTGGAGCTATATTCTATAAGGCTCCAGTCTTATCTAATCAACTGAAACGTCG
>JAAYXQ010000307.1 GCA_012515825.1 Fibrobacter sp. | reverse complement strand
TGTAAATTTTACGAATAGATAAAAAATAGAGGGCAATGATAAAAGAAAAAGTACTGTACATGGCAACATAGCTCGGATGCTGCCAATGTGACGCATTGGTGTAAAAAAATGCAGTTTTGTCACCCGTATCTGCAAAATTGACAGTAGAAATGACCATATTGATGAGGGCGAAAGCCAACGTGGAAAGACAAAATATCAATAGCAGCCAATCCCATTGCATTAAACGTATTTTATTGATTAAAGGGAATATACAGAGCGGCGCAACGAAAAACCACAGTTTGCATTCAATATCCGATAAGGCAACCGACATATTTTTTGAATAAATGATGCCGATGAGATACAGCAAAAAAAATGAAATAAAGATGATGAAAGGAACTGTCAAACAGGATCTTTTCAAAACGGTGTACTTTTCTCTCCAATTATTTTCAATGCAAAAAACAAGAAAAAGAGCGATGGCGATGGGCAGCATAAGAAAATGAGTGAACGGGATTGTCGCCACTGCCAAAAGCAGGAGATGGTAACTGAGCTTCGCATATAAATTTTCTTGCCTGATTTCGTTCATCATCTGTCATTGTTAATCATAGAACTTCCAAGTAATACCAATATTGAATTTTCGATTCTGCATTGGATAGTCTGGCGTTGTAAAATAATCGTGACCCATCAACCCGCTGAGAACGTGGTTTACTTTGAAGAAAATATTGATGCGTTGTACCTGAATTGCGATGTAAGTGTCTAAATAGAAGTAATTTCCGACTTTATTGCTGTCTTGATAATGAAATTGTCGCATCAAAGGGTAATAGGCAGCCGCGTAGTAATTGGTGTTGTACGCCATGTTGAAGCCGAATTGAAGTTTTGCTTTGTTTTTAAAAATATTTAAACGATAAAAAATGTCCGCTTTACCCGCAAAAATGGGAACTTGAATCTCTTTTGCGTTGGAATACTGCAAGTAGACGTTGGCAGTTAATCCGAACCCTTTCATATAGAATGGAGCGAACAGATGAAGTTGGAAAATATTGGCGTATTTATCTAATAATAAGGGTGTTAAGTCTTTATTTAATATGACATAATTGTGTAACATAAAGTAATTAAATTCGGCGATATAACCTTTTCTTTTCCAAAATGTCGAAAACCGCAGCACATTTTGCTTGCTCCACGAATTGTGCCAAAAATGGTGATTGCTGACAAAGCGCGTGAGATAATAGTCCGGCGACAAATAGTAAAAGTCAATTTCTGCGCCAATAAAGTGTCTGTTTTTCCGATTGATAGCCCACGAAATCTCGGCATTTGCATTCAAGTCATTCTGCTGGTACCCTCCTAATGTATAGTAGATTTTTGCTTGAATGTCCATCACGGAAAAAAGCCGCGTGTGCATTTGTGCAAAAGGAATCATTGCATGTCCGATGTAACTCGATTTTTCGCTGTGGGTATATTCGTAGGTCACACCACCGCTGAAACGGAAGAAGTATTTTTCATTCTTATTTTCTTTAAATGGCTGAAATGAAGACCATTGAATAGTATTTGATAAAGTATAAAACTGCATAGTGTCTAACGTCGAATCCGATGCAAAAAAGAAAATGTTCTGATAATAAGCGGAATCAGGATTTATATCCATATAATTGCTACGCTGCTGTTTAAACTGAAAAGTGTGCATGAGCGTTCCCCAATAGTTGTTTTTTTTCTTATTATTGGCTTTCGATTTAAAATTGACATATTGTTGGAAAAGTAAGTCGTTGGTCAGCAATTTGGAACTAGCATTGTAAAGTTTCATGTTGTAACCTTGCAGATTATTAACGGTTTGGCTGATATAATCATTGGCGTTTACCAACCCGCCGTTTTCTTCCAAGTTAAAATAATTGACGATGTAGCCGAACCTAAATCCGTAAATTTGCGATGGAATTTCGTAATTGACCAAGGCATCAAATACAATATTGCTGGATCTTTGATGCGTAAAGTACCCGTCATTGTTATAACCGCGCAAATTGACTGCAATGGTGGCTTGGTCTTTGATGTTTTGCGCGTGCGTGGCGTAGAACGTATTTTCCGTGGCGATCCCGTAGGTAAACGCTAAATTTGTGTAAGAAGTCTTTAATTTATAATACTTTAAATCTTCTTGTTCTTTGTAATATAATGGATATGAATTGGTGAAAAGCGAAAAACCCGCTTCTTTTTTAAACGAAAAATTAATGGGATGGTGCGCTTGTCCGTATGTTCCCAAACTTTGGTAAATGTTTTGGG
>JAAYXQ010000292.1 GCA_012515825.1 Fibrobacter sp. | reverse complement strand
GGACAAAATTATAAGTTAAGAAGCGCCATGCCTGAGTAAATTCAATAGGAATTAAAGCGCCAACCGAAAGAACTAAAGCTTGAGAATCTAAGCCAATCAAGGCTCCTAATATAACCAAGCCAAAAACAGTCGCATTGATTCCTATTAAAACACGAATAGGTTTAGCTAAATATCGAAAAGGTTTTAAACCGAACATTTAATTTTTCTCCACTCAGAAAGCAAGATTTCTCTCATGCTTTCTGGCACATAAGTATCTACATTTTGATTATAAGAAAGAAGCTCTCGAACCACACTGCTTGAAACAGCCAAATGTTCTGGAGCGCTCAATAAAAAAATCGTTTCTATTTTTGAATTTAATTTTTGATTATTCCAAGACAAGGCTCGTTCAGATTCAAGATCCTGTGCATGACGAATGCCTCGAATTAAAAAACGAGCGCCAACACGATCTAAAAACGAAACTGTTAAACCATCAAAAGATTCCACACGAATACGATCCATAGAAGAAAAAGCCGCTTGAGCCATACGCACCCTCGCTTCCACAGAAAAAAGACTGTGCTTAGAAACATTAGAATTCACTAAGACAATCACTTCATCAAAAAGAGAAGATGCCCGAAGCGCTATATCATAATGCCCAATAGTCAACGGATCAAAAGAACCGGCAAATACAGCTATATTCATTTTTTCTTCCATGTAGACTCAAATTACAAAGATGACTTAAAAAATAAAAGGGTAGATTCTCCATACCGCTTGACTTTTGCATTATTTGCCCATTTTGGAACATTTCGACTAGCACATTCAAATACAGCCGTTCCTTGAGGCGAAAGCCATTTCAAAAATGGCTGTAAATCAGGGTAATCCTCTGTAAAAGGAGGGTCTGCATATATCAAGTCAAATCCCCCGCTTATAGGCAAAACCCCTTGAGTTAAAGTAAGAACATTTTTCTCAAGTAAATGTAAGGATTTTTCTATACCTAAAGATTGATACGCTTTATAGATCTGATGAGCCTGTCTATGTGCTTGTTCTACAGCATAAACACATTTTGCTCCTCGACTCAAAGCCTCTATTCCAACAATACCACTCCCTGCAAATAAATCCAGGACTGTATAATCTGAAACATCAAATAAAATGTTAAATAGCGCTTCGCGAGTCATTGAAGCGGTAGGACGTGTTTTAGACGATAAAGGAGATGGAATCAGGCGTCCACCAAAATCGCCACCTGTCACTCGAATAGGCATATATTAAGGGGCCACATACATCACCAGATGCAGAGTCGCAGCAAGATTCTTTTTGCCTGGCACCATTTCTAGCTTTTGAACTCCTAGTCGTACTGGAGATTTTTGTAATTCAACGATAAAGTTCATCAGAGAGATGTAATCAATATTAGTAGAAGCCTTAAAAGAGTACTTCTTGAAAACACCGTAGTCTTCGATCTTAGGTTTATCTAAACCACTAAACTTTATTTTTTTTAATACATCTAGAGCAGCAAAATGTTTTAATTCTTCTGCAACACCATCTGCACTGACTAAACTCTTATGAGCATTCAAATTTGGTTGGGCAACATTATATTCTCCAAAAGCCGTAATATCCGTTACAGGCGCATTCTCTGGCAGTGTAGGCGTTTTAAAACTAGAGCTGACTGCCTTTATGCGTTCTAAGAAGCTACGTTGCAAACTAGGATTTTCTGCAACGCCTCGAACATAATAATAGTTTGGAGCCTCAAAAATCAAATCAGAGAAACTAATGTTATCAGGAGTCGCCGTATTAATAAAAACAAGCAATTGCGATAACGCCGCATTTTGATAAGCTATTTGTTCTAACGGCAAGTAATTGGAATAATGAGTCTTTGCAACAGTTTGATTAAACATTTTTGGAGAAACACCTTGCACAATGTTTTCAACACTAATGGATTGTTTCTCTAATAGAGCAGCACGTTCAGCTTCACGTTGTTTTTCAAGCAAACCACCTGCCGTAGTCATCTGCGCTTTTCCTCTACCTTGAAGAAGAGCTTCACGACTTGGATCTTCCACTCCTAAAGTCGAAAGAACTGCTTCAGGAATCACTCCATGTAAAGGCTTCGGTAAACCAAACAAAATCAAAGACCCAGCAAATAAAACAAGAACAGCAGCTACCGAACCAAAAGCAATCAATATCTTATGCGATTTAAGCGTTGTTTTATTTTTGGTGTTCAATTTTACTTGAACTTTAGCTTCTAGGGATGCAGTTTGAGAAGCAGCTTCAATTAGGTTTAATTGAATCATGATTGACTACCTCCTGCTGAACGAAGAGAAACGCCAATAGCACCAGCGCAATTCAAAATACAAGAGGCACTTTCATCATCCACAGGCAAACGAATATTTGCAAAAGAGTCAAGCAGTGTAAGTGTATATCCATTTAGCTGTTCTCTCAAAATATTTACAAAAGTAATATCGTTCGCTAATTCACCACATAACCTTATTCTCTTCACAGAAACCCCATTTTCTTCATCTGCTAATTGGAGTTGTTCTAAAACTTGCTTTGATAGCAAAAGATAAGCTTCTTCTTTTGACTTATCCACTAACTCTAAAGTAGAAACGCAGCGAAGCGCTTTCAAATCGTCTTTTGCCATCCACATGATCGTAACGCCTGAGAAGTCCGCTTTAATCAAGCATTCCGTGCCCTTTTCTAAAGCGCCATCATACTCGAGCAGATTATAAAGAGAAACTACATCTAATTCAAAAATAGTAGGAGCAATTTTTTTAGAACGGAATCCCTTTCTCACAGCATCGACCCAGACTCGACGGACCGCAATCAAAAGAACGGTATAACCAAGAGAAGCATCACCATTCAATGTGTGATAATCAAAATAATAAACATCTGGATCTATGTTTGTCATCAAAGAAAGAGTCCAAGAGAGATAATCTCTAATAGAACTAGATGCTTCAGGTGGAATATAAACTTGACGCACTAATCCTCTAAAGACCGAGACCGTCAATGCAATAGATTTAATTGATTCTAAATCATTTTCTTGCAACCACGATTGTAGGGTGGTTTCAAAAGTATATATATCATCTAAAGGACTTGTTTCTGTAGGCAGGTATGACGTCTTTAACACCTTTTTGGCTTGTGGGTCAAAAAGAGATAATTTAAGAACGGCATCGCCAGCTTCAATACCTAACTGTAACTTCATATCACTCATATTTTCAACGACTTAGAAACATTTATGCTATTAAAACTAATCAAAAATAACGTCATGTAAAATATTTTTTGACTTTTTCTTGCCAATTCCGGGTACTTTCAGCAAATCAGAGGCTGTTTTGAATCCACCAACGGAGTCCCGATAGGCAATCATCTTCTCTGCAAGCTTAGGACCAACCCCTTTTAAGGCACAAAGTTCTTCTAAAGTAGCTTTGTTTATCGAAATTGGAAACTTGATTTCTGCCTTTTTCTTTGTTTTTTTCACGGGAAAAGAAACTTTTTTATTTTCTACAACAGATTCTTTTACATCCTTCACTTCACCTTCTAGTAATGACTCTTTTTCTTCTACTGAAAACTCTTCTATGGCAGGTACTGGTTCAATCGGCAATAATCGAATCAGAAAGCCTATTCCAAAAAGGACTAAAAAAAGTAGTAACGCCTTTTTCTCAGATTTGTTCATCTGTAGACCTCCACAATTCTACGAATAGTGGAGACCTATTTAATAAAATAAAATTTAATTCATGACTACTGAGACGCATGGTCGCCCCTTTCATTTCTTGACGAGAAAGATCATCACCAGTGAATTTAATAAACGTTGTTTTATCGTTATATGTATAAAGAGATTCAGTCTGTTTCATACGTTTATTCCCTCCAAACGTTTTACTTATTAAATCATCTGTTCTACAACTAATATATCTGCAGGTACATCCACAGAGACGGATGCTTTTTCACTAAAAACCACTCTAATTGGACGTAAATTCATTATGCGAAGTGGCTCTATAGAACGTTTTTTTTCTTCCTCTCCAAGAGGTAAATGAGAAAATTCATCACGAGCCTCTTTGCCGTATGCATATATACCTCGATGACAATTCCAAAGCATTACTTTATCTAAAGGCACTTCTCTTTGAAAATCACGAGCATAATCGCCCTCGACAAGAATTTTCACTATATTTCTGTTATAAGCGTCATTTGGATCTAGTGGAGAGGCCGCTGTGACCCAAGAAGAGGGCTCCATTTGTATGGCATTAGATACATTTCTCAAAAGATCTAAATCCACAAGAGGTTCATCTCCCTGTAAATTCAAAACTAAATCTAGGCCTAATTTTTCTGACGCTTCCATGACGCGATCGGATCCCGTCGCATGAACACCTGTCATCACAGCGTCATAGCCATGAGAACGAACTAGAGAAGCGATTACTTCTGAATCCGTTGCACAATGAATGGAATCAAAACACCCTGCTAAATGAGCTCGATTTAGCGTGTGTATAATCATTTCCGTTCCATTAATCTTTGCTAGTGGTTTGCCAGGAAACCGCGAAGACCCCATACGCGCAGGAATGACACAAGAAACGGACATTTAGCCGCCAATAACTTTTGGTATCACAAAGTGATCGCTTTCCACTTTTGGGGCATTTCTAAAAATTTGTTCTGTAGAAAAAGAAGGTTGAGGCACATCTTCTCGAAGAGGCGTGGTTTCATTTTCTACACCTGTCATTGGCTCTACACCGCTTAAATCTAATTCACACAGAGCTTCCATGTGATTAAGCATTTGTCCTAGATGCGTTGAAACAGATTCCATATCTGCTTCAGATAAATCCAATCTGGAGAGTTTTGCCAATTTCAAGATATCACTACGTTCAAGCATATAAGCCTCCGAAAAATCCTTCAAAAGATATAAAAGTAAACATCATTAGACTAACCCATTATTTCCAAACTGGCAAATTTTAAAACTAATGTGCGTACGGTTCCATCCGTAAAACGAACATCCACTCGAGTATTCTCGCCTTGTCCACTAGAGCGGATTAAAGTACCGACACCAAAACGAATGTGACGAACCTTTACTCCTGGACGAATAGGCGACTCACTACTATACTCATCATAAACCATTCGAGGTCCTTCTGTTTTTTCAGAAGGCACTTTAATTGGATTTTTATAAACAATCCGCTGCGTGCCTCCATTTTTTGAAGATGATGAGCTTGGGCGATTATAAGTAAAAGAGCGCTGAAAGCCTCTTGCTGTTGGCATTGCTCTTTCTCTTTCTGAATTTAAAAATGATTTAGATCCCATTAAATCAAACGATGTTTCATCCTTCAATTCTACTACAGTAGAATCCATTTCTGCTAAAAAACGAGAGGGAGGAAATGGTCGAATTGTTCCCTGCCAAAAACGACGAGCGGCATGATATAAATACAGCTTTTTCTTTGCACGAGTACAACCGACATAAAACAGACGACGTTCTTCTTCCATCTGTGCTTTTTGTTCTTCTTGAGTCATCATCGCCGTAGAACGAACGAGAGGGAATATTTCTTCATCACAACCAGCAATGTGTACCGTATGAAACTCAAGACCCTTTGCCATATGCATCGTCATAAGAGTTACTTTCTCTTTACTATTCTCTGTCTTTTTATCTGCATCCGTTAGTAAAGAAATGTCTTGTAAAAAAGAATCTAATGTAGCCTCTGGATTTTCTTCATCAAATTCTCGAATGGCATTAATCATTTCATCTAAGTTTAATGCTCGTTCATCTGCAGTCAACTCATCTTCTTTTTTCAAGTAATTCCGATAAAGAGTATCTTCAATAATACGCTCTGCAATTAATGGAAGAGGGGTTTCTTTTCCATTCACAAGAGCAAGCCAAGAATCAACTTGCTCCTTAAATCCCTTTAATTTAGAAGCATTTCGACTGCCCTGTTCCACCTGTACACTTAATTCTTCCCAAAGAGAAGATTCATGATTCTCAGCACTTTCCATTAATTGTACAACTGTGGTTTTTCCTATCTGACGAGCAGGAACATTGATGACTCTTAAAAGAGCGGCATCATCTTTTGGATTTGATAGTAAGCGCA
This sequence comes from Fibrobacter sp., assembly GCA_012515825.1. GTDB lineage: Bacteria > Fibrobacterota > Fibrobacteria > Fibrobacterales > Fibrobacteraceae > Fibro-01. The sequence goes on along the minus strand of JAAYXQ010000292.1, from coordinate 1,144 downwards.
AGTATGCCAAGATATCTTTTACTTCTTTTCGATCCCAGAAACGAGTGCCACCATAAATAACGCAAGGAATTCTAAAATCATTTAGTGCTTTTTCTAAGGCTCGTGACTGTGCATTCGTTCGATAAAAAATGGCGGTCTCAGAATAAATTGATTCTCCAGCATTTAAAATGGTGCGTGCTATTTTTTCTGCCTCACGTCGGTCTTCATCGACATAAGAAACACGAATCAAATCGCCTTTTTCTTCTTTAGAAAAAACCACTTTTTTCATTTCTTCAGGCCGCACATTGTTTGCAATCACAGAACCTGCACCTTGCACAATATTGGCTGTAGAACGATAATTTCGTTCTAACTTCACAATCGTCACAGGATGAAAATCTCGATGAAAATTGCGAATGATTTCGATGTTTGCTCCTCGCCAACCATAAATGCTTTGGTCATCATCACCCACCACAGTCACATTATGAGAATCATTCATTAACAATTTTAAAAGCTCATATTGAACATCATTTGTATCTTGATATTCATCCACAATCACATATTCAAACTGACGAGCTAATTGAGCGGCTACTGCTGGGAGCCTCTGTAACATATCGACGGTATTGAGCAATAAATCATCAAAATCCATTGCATTAGATTCAGAAAGTTTTTTCTGATATGCTTTATAATAACCAGCCATCTTTTCTTCATCAGCAAAATTAGCGTTTTGTTCAACAACAGCAGGCGTTTGTAATACAAGCTTATATTGCCCACCAGGCAAACGTTCTTTTCTAACAGTGTTTTTATACTTAGAGATAATCGAACGGACTTTTTTTAGTTCATTCGCATCATAGGCATCTCCAAGATCGTTTTTTAGGATTTCTTTTAAAATTCGTTTTTGATCATCATCATCATAAATTGAAAACTGCGATGTAAAAGGCCAGCCAAGTGATGCTACTGACGCTGGGTGACTTAAGCAAAGTCTTAAAATACGAACACAGATCGAATGGAATGTCCCCATCCAACTTAATTGGACAGGAACTTTTAATATTTGATGTATGCGTTCTTTCATTTCTCGAGCCGCCTTATTAGTGAAGGTGACCGCAAGAATATGACTAGGGTCCACATGATGTGCTGAAATCAAGTGAGCCATTTTATAAGTGATTGC
>JAAYXQ010000039.1 GCA_012515825.1 Fibrobacter sp. | reverse complement strand
TATTTCTCTTCAATCCTTGAATCAAGGGGTATATATTATGAAAATTCTTGATGGACAGAATTCGTTTTATGGCTTAGTTTCATTATAAAATTTCTTAATCAATGAAGGCACACCTCCTTGATTGATTTATACAAAAAGAGGTTCTCATCAAGGGAGCCTCTTTTCTTTGAAATAGAATCGATATAGCAAGCCAACTCGGATACATATCAAATAAGTCTAACAGCTCTTCAAACTACATAACATTCATTGTTAACGTTATTCGTAAAGGTTAAGAAATGCATACGCTTAGCCATACAAAAGCCGTGTGATCATCTGATTTTATCACTATCAAAATGTAAATTCCCATCTATTTTAGATACGGTTGATACGATTTTAATTATAGTCATTGTTTTTTTGTCAACGCTAATTGCTAAAAAGCATTATAAAACATTATTTGCTAGGATATATTTGAAAGATCTCTTTCCTTGAGGTCTTATGAATTCCCGTATTTTTACGCTTATTGCATTTATTACCTTCTTTTCCACCTCTTTTGCAGAAACTCCACTCCCTCCAGCAGAGGAAATCTTTAAGAAGATGGGTTTTGGTATTAACATCGGCAATACGATGGAAGTTCCAGGAAACCCAACGGGATGGGGCAATAAATTTCCAACAAAAACCTATATCGATTCTGTAAAAGCGGCTGGTTTTAGCACCATACGCATTCCATGCGCTTGGGATTCTCATGCAAAGAACAGCGTGATCAACCAATCTTGGCTGGATTCAGTGCAAATTGTGGTCGATTACTCTATAGATGCAGGTCTTGTGACAATTTTAAACATCCACTGGGACGGTGGCTGGCTTGAAAACAACCTAACCGACGAAAAGAAAAATGAAGTCAACGCCAAGCAAAAAGCCTACTGGACACAGATTGCGACGCATTTTAAAGATTACAGTGAAAATCTTTTGTTTGCAAGCGCGAATGAACCAGCAACCTCTGATACTAACTACATAAACGAAACGAAAATCCTTGAAACCTATCATCAGACGTTTGTAGATGCCGTGCGTGCGACTGGTGGAAACAATGAATCTCGCACATTGATTATTCAAGGGCCTTCTACAAGTATTGACCGCTCTGTGGAAGTGATGCCTGTAGAAAAACTTCCAAACGATGTGATTCAAAATCGATTGATATTTGAAGTACACTATTATGATCCCTATACTTATACATTGATGAACGAACTTGCCAACTGGGGTGCAATTGTACAACCTCAATACTACTGGGGCACAGGCACGAATCTCGCCACTGGGAGCGACGAGGTCCACAACTGCGGTTATAACGCATGGGCAAACGCCATGGGAGACCCTTGCACAGCAAGCCAAATGGAAACATCACTATCCAAGATGAAAACGAATTACGTAGACAAAGGCGTTCCTGTGATTATCGGCGAATTTGGCGCCAACAATCGTGTAGGCGTAATCACTGGAAGCAACTACGAGCGTCATCACAAAGGTCGCCTAGAATATTACGATGCCTTTATGAAGGCGGCTTACAGAAATAAGGTTGTTCCCATCGCATGGGATACAGGGCACGAGGGAGAAAATAATATGACGATTATTCGTCGCCAATCAGAACCCGACGGCGCCGTTTTTGACATAGAAGTATTAAACATCATGCGTCACGCTTACGGACTCGATGACTACGTGAATATTCCAATCACCCGCATAGAAAAACAGTCAAAAAAAGTGCCTCGTGAAACGCTTTCTCATCAAGGCCAGTGGATTTTCGCCCAAGGCACGCGAGCAAAAATTCAACTATTTGATTTGAACGGGAACCTGATTCGTGAATCCAAAACAACAGGGCCAGAAAACCGCTTAGAAATCGAAGGCATTCATGCTGGATCCTATGTAGCAAAATGCGGAAACCAAGTATTACTTTTAAAAGTAAAATAAGCTAAATGGCTGCCATAAGGCAGCCATTTAGGTGTGTGATGGGAAACTTTTAATTAACTATGACTTAAAAATACTGAGTTTTTTAATGAAAAAACGACCTTAATTAATTTAATCATGGACAATTTGTCCAAAATGGGCAAAATAAAGGCATTCAAAAAAAATCAAAAAAAAAAGACCGATCAAGTATATGATCGATCAAAATTTATTGAGCAGTAAAATAATTTGAAGGATATTAAAGGTTTTTTTCTAATAAATTTTTGATTGTATCTTTTGGAACAGCTCCAACGACATTACCGACTTCAACGCCATTCTTAAACAACTTAAAATTAGGAATATTCGTAATACCAAAACGAGTGCAAATCTCTTTACATTCATCTGCATTTATTTTTGCAATCAAAACTCTACCCTGATAATCTTCTGCCAATTGATCCATAATAGGCCCCATCATTTGACAAGGGCGACACCACGTAGCCCAAAAATCGACAAGAACTAATTGGCCTGATGAAATAGCAGAATCAAAATTATCGGCAGTAAGGTGAATTGCAGGCATATTTTTTATCCTCCGTAAATACTTTTCTCGTAAAATAGTTAATTTGCAATGGATTGTGTATGCAAAAAATAAAACTATTATCTCTTAAAGCTCTTCCTTTTATTCTGAGTTTTTCTTTTGCCTTTGGGGCAGTGAACTCACCTCAACCCACCTCTAGAGAAGTGGATGGGAGTCGCTTTGCGTTCCAAATTCCTGAAATATTACAACGATCTTATGATTTACCTGGGCAAAAAGCAGAATGGGTTTTGGGAACCTCTATTTTAGGGTCTCCAGAATTATCTTTCGATAATATGCAATTAGGTTCGCTCACACGACGTTACCCTTCCATGTTAGCGGGATTGTATATTCGTTCACCTCATTTAGATCTTTATTCTCTTGGGTTGAACGGTGAAAATGGCATACTACAACCCGAGGCTCGAACCACACCCATTGATACGCCTTTCACTGACCTGACTTGGGAACGTTTTGCCTTTAGTGGAAACTCATTAAAACTCGATTTCCGACGTCTTTTATCTGATTCTCTGCAACTAGAATTAGGCGTTGTTAGCTATTCAAATAAACTATCTAAAGATTATGGTTACCAAGATGTAACGCACCAACCCTTTTTCACTTTAGGTCGAGACTCCTTAAGTATTCCTTTTAGTGGCCGAAACATTGCCTTAAATAGCATTCATCTACAGCCCACGATTCGCTGGTTTCTAAATCGAGGCGAACTTGCATTACACACAAATTTTCTTTTTTTAGATAACAATGATGTCACCCCACATCAAGTGAATAGAGATCCAAATGATTTGACCACTCTTGTTTTCTTAAACGATCCATACAGGGTTTCTATTCGGACTCAAACATATGCACTAGAAGGGAAATTGAATCCCACTTCTAAGCTTAAGTTAGAAGGCCTTTTAGGAATGGGTAATCATGGGATTACTTTTGATAGCCTTCCCGATACTACATGGACTGCTTCAGAACAAACTATAGATTATAAAACAGTTACGGGAAAATCATTGGTTCTATACCAAACCTTTCTTAATCCAGCAATTATTTATGATTTTGAATTTTATGATGTGACTGATAGTATAAAAACTTACTATCAAGATCGTTCGATTGGCTACATGCAATTGCAAGACACTTTAGGATTCATGTCTTTTAAAGCCAAAGGTGGATTGCAAAGAAATAGTAGCTTTTTAGATAGTGTTGAATTTGCAAAAGCATTTTCTTTTTCTTTATTTTTAGATCTTCCTTTTCACTTAAATGTATCTGCTGGAGCAAAATACAATACTCGTTTTCCTGATATTAACGAGCTAAAAATAACGAATACCGCTCGGTATGCTTTTCCAAATATTAATTTACAGAGAGAAAAAGCCATGCGAACCTCTCTTGATATTCAATGGCTTAGAGAAAGTATTTTTTATGGTTTGGGTTTAAGGTATGAAACTCTTGAAAATGCAATTCGTATGCGCTGGATTACTGGAGATGGTTTAGACTCTATTTCTAAAGCATTCCAATGGGTAAATATTAGACAAGACATGACCAACTTGAACTGGATTATGTCTGCTGGTTTTTATCTTGGCAATTGGAAATTTTATTTTGAACGTGGTGAAGTCATACACCGAAATGTAAAATTACTTGATACTCATAGTCTTTATTATAAAGGCTCTATCTTTTGGAGCAATCGCTTTGTAAAAGAAAGATTAGGAGTAAGCGTTCGTTTTGATTTTCAGTGGTTTGGAGACCGATACGATTGTGCTGTAAATAAAGATGGCGTGCCAGAAATTATTCCTCTAAATAAATATTTAGCTCTTAATTTTGAAGCGAAAATGCAGATTTTATCCTTTGAATTATACTCAAGAATTGATAACCTAAATCATAGTCTATATAAGCCCGCAGCAGGCTATACTCCAGAGGGAGTCCGTTTTTCTTACGGGATTATCTGGTCTTTTTCAAATTAAAAAATTTACTTCTGATGCTTAAAAGAAGGGCTCTTTAACTTATAAATTTTAGGCCAGTTCTTTCCAGTAATCCATAAAAAATCACCGTCTACAGCGATCCCATTTAATACATCTACGTTTCGATGAGACTTTCTTATTCTTTGGCTTAATTCAGATAAATCCAAATAAGCACGTACTTTTCCAGAGGGTAAATCAATGATTGCTATAGAATCGGATTGCCAAATATTGGCATAGAGAGTATTCCCTACTACTTCCAGTTCATTTAAGTTTTTAATCGGTTTATTTCCATCTAAAACGTTAATGACTTGAACTACTCGAAAATCTCCTGGAGAAAGGCGATACAATTCATGAGAGCCATTACTCATAAGCAACGTTCCATTCCAAAAAGAAAGCCCCCAGCCTTCAGAAGGTATTCGAAAAGAGCCTCTTAATTGAAAAGGTTTTGCGTCATAAATAAAGCCTTTTCTATTTTTCCAGGTGAGCCAAAAAATGACATCTCCTACTTGAACCGATCCTTCTCCAAAATAACGTTCATCTAGAGAAATAGAATCTAATACTTGGCCAGAGAGTGTTTTACGATATAAAAAAGACTTGCCATGTAAGCCTGTAGATTCAATCCATTCTTTTCCATTAAAATTTAGCCCCTGAGTAAAATGAGACGTGGAATGAGGTAAAGAATCAACAATGCTAAAAGATTGAAGAGCCGCCGCAAAAAAGAGGGAAAGATAAATACTCATACAAGAATTATAGAATAATTGCTATTATTTTACATATGGGCGCGATAAAAAAACCTCTCTTAGTAAAGTTAATCATTGGCATTTTATGCGGTGACCCCAAGTTTATGGATCATGTTCGCCCTATTCTAAGCCAAAAATTCGGAAAAGAAGAAGAAATCCTTCCTCTATTTCCTTTTGTTTTTACGAATTATTATGAAGAAGAAATTGGAGACAAGCCTCTCCGCGCCTTTCTTTCTTATGAGCGTTTAATTTCCAGAGAAGAAATTGTAGATATAAAACTTTGGACGAACGATCTAGAACTCGAAATTGCAAAAGAACAAGGGACTGGGGAAAAACGCCCCATTAATCTAGATCCTGGATACATGACTCTTGGCCAATTTTTCTTAGCAACAACAAAAGACCAACGTCAACGAGTTTATATTCGAGATGGTATTTTTGTGGAACCTACTCTTTATTTTCAAGCAGGTCATTTTCATCCTTTTGATTGGACCTACAGAGATTATCAAAGCGAAACTTATATTGAGTATCTTGAAAAAGTGCGGCAAAAACTAGCGTATCAACACGCCACAGGAAAGCCTTACCGAGAACGTTCCACTCCATTAAAATAAAAACGACCTATGCTCAAAACTCTACTCAATCCTCATGTTCTCACTGTTTTAATGCTTATTTGCTCCAACTGTTTTATGACATTTGCGTGGTATGGGCATCTCAAAAACATGTCTCACAAAGCATGGTATATAGCCGCTTTTGCAAGTTGGGGAATTGCTCTTTTTGAATATTTAATTATGGTGCCTGCAAATCGTTTTGGCTATCAAGTATATACTCTTCCTCAGCTCAAAATCATTCAAGAGGTGGTCACTCTTTCTGTATTTATCCCTTTTGCTGTATTTTACATGAAGCAAGATTTTAAGCTTGATTATATTTGGGCTTGCCTATGTCTTTTAGGGGCAGTCTATTTTATGTTTAGAAATTAACGATTACGATTTTTCGCAATTAAAAAAATCAAAAAGCTCCTCGTTATTTTTTTATAAAAACAAATCCACTATAATTTTTCTTTAACTTTTTTTGAAAAGAAAAGTTAAAATAGCCTTTGTATACCTATGAGGTATAAATCTTGGTTAAATGAATCTTCGAAAAAATTGCCGAAAACCTTACATTGGCATTTAAACATATTAGATATACAATGTCGTTAATACATTATAATTTCACGCATTTTTCTCTTTTCGCGAAAAAAGTCAAAAAGCACGAGCATTATACACCCTTTAAAAAAGCAAAACCCTGCCTTTACTAAGACAGGGTTTTTAATTTCAATTAAGCTAAGAATTAACCTTTTGCATTAACCCAATCAGCATTATTCTTTACAGCAGCAACAGATTTATCAAATGCAGCTTTTTCAGATGCATCCATAGCCACTTCGAGAATCTTTTCTACACCACCAGCACCAATAACAACTGGAACGCCGCAATATAGATCATTCACGCCGTATTCGCCATTCAATTTAGCAGCACAAGTGATGACGCTCTTCTTATCGAGCAAGTAAGCTTCTGCCATTTTAATTGCAGAAAGACCTGGGCTATAAAATGCGGAACCTGTTTTGAGAAGTTCAACGATTTCACCGCCAGCATTTGCTGTACGTACAGCGAGCTTATCAAAAGTTTCTTTATCCATTAATTGTGGAAGAGGAATACCGCCAACAGAAACGTAATTATATAAGCTAACCATGGTATCGCCATGACCACCCATCACAACAGCGCTAACATCTTCTGCAGCAACACCTAATTCCATAGCCACAAAGCAAGCTAAACGAGAAGAATCTAAAACACCTGCCATACCTACAACACGATTGGATGGGAATCCAGTCACTTTTTGCATAGCATAAACCATAGCATCTAATGGATTAGTAATCACAATAACAAAAGCGTTAGGAGCGGTTGCTTTAAGAGCTAAACCAACTTTTTCAATAATTCCATAGTTAATACCAAGAAGATCATCACGACTCATTCCTGGCTTACGAGGAACACCTGCAGTAACAATAACAACATCGGAACCAGCAAGATCAGCATAATCATTAGAACCAGAGAGCTGTGTAGAAGAGTTTATAACGGAACGCCCTTCCATAATATCGAGAGCTTTACCTTGAGGTACGCCAGGTACTACATCTACAAGCACAACGTCGCCAAGTTGCTTTTGAGCAAGGGCGAGAGCCATTGTACCACCAATCTGACCTGCACCAACGAGAGCAATTTTTTTTCTAGCCATAGTGAACTTCCTTAAATGAGAACAAATGTTGTCAAATGACGGGTATATAGATAGAAAAAAATGAATAAAAAATCACTAGCTTTTTACTAACTTTAAACTTATGATTACAGCAAAAGTACAACCTCCTCAACTTCCCAAAGGAACCCGCGATTTTTATCCCGAAGATATGCGGATTCAAAACTTTATTTTTGATACTTGGAAACGTATTTCTCTTCGCTTTGGCTATGAAGAGTACGAAGGCCCAATATTTGAGCATTTGGAGCTTTTTACAGGGAAATCAGGAGACGAAATTGTAAGTCAGCTTTATAATTTTGAAGATAAGGGCGGTAGAGCGATCTCCTTGAGGCCAGAAATGACGCCAACTCTCGCCCGCTTAGTCATCCAAAAAGGAAATGCAATCAAAAAACCATTTAAATGGTTCAGTATTCCAAGACTTTTTCGTTATGAAAGAGCTCAGAAAGGGCGTTTACGAGAATTTTTCCAATTAAATTTAGATGTTATAGGCACCGAAAGTATTTTTGCCGAAGCCGATCTTATTTCTGCAATTGCTTCCATGCTTTTAGAGTTTGGTCTTAAGCCTACTGATTTTTTAATTGGTATTTCTAGTCGTAAATTACTCTCCACTTATCTTGAAGAAATCGGGACTCCAAGCGCTGAATTAGTCTACCCCGTTTTAGACCGCCGCCTCAAGATAGGGCCAGAAGCTTTTGCCGAAGCCTTAACTGCGATTGGATTATCCGAAGATCAAACCAAAAAAATTGATTCTCTCATGTGCTGTAAATCAATAGAAGACGTACGAGGACTTGTTTCTTCTCCAGCTTCTATAGAAGCTCTTAAAGAAATAGAAGACTTATTTGACATATTAACAAGCACTGGTTTTGGTGAATGTATTGGGCTTGATCTAAGCATCGTCCGTGGCCTTGCTTACTATACTGGCATTGTCTTCGAAGTCTTTGATAAAGGCAAATCTATGCGCGCTATTGCTGGTGGTGGGCGTTATGATAGTCTTTGTGAAAAACTAGGTGGAGCTAAAGTTCCTGGTGTAGGCTTTGGCATGGGAGATGTTGTTCTTGCAGATCTTCTTAGAGACCACGACTTACTCCCCACACAGAAACAGACTCTTGATCTTTTTATTGCTTCTTTTACTCTCGATATGAAGAAGATTTTCAAAACGGCAAATTTGTTCAGACAAATGGGTTTTAATGTATCTCACCCATTATCTCCGATAAAGCTTGGCAAACAAATGGAACTTGCTAATCAGCAAGGTGCTTCCTGCGTGGTTTATGTGGATGGAGAAAATGCTAAAGAAGGTGAATTTGAGTTTAAGGACCTAATCAAAGGTACTATGAATGTGGGCTCTGCTCAAAAAATTTCGGAATACTTAAGATAATGAGTCCTTTTAAAACTCTTTGTTCCATTATTATTCTCTTTGTAGCGTTAGGACTTCTATCAGTCGTATTTCCAGAAAAAGGAATTTCCTTTTTTAACGTTACTCTTCGGTTTCCGACACTGTCTGATATGTTTCCAAAGGCTGAAGATAAGCCTACTGAAAAAGCCGAAGATCCAGAAATAGCCATTCAGAGAATGCTTGAAGAAACACGTCAACGTGAGTTTTCGGTCTATGCTGATTCTCTCCACTTTTATGAATCCTTCTTTAAAAAAGGCGCCACTCGTTTTGATTTGCCAAACAACGACCCTACTTGGTTTGATC
>JAAYXQ010000291.1 GCA_012515825.1 Fibrobacter sp. | reverse complement strand
TTTTTTCTGGTGATATTTCTTTTGTGCAAGCCGATACAACGCCTCAAGGCCTTATTCGAGCCATGATTCCACAAAATGAAATTCAAAAAAACAAGCATTTTGAACCAGCACTTCTACACCAAAGCGTAGAAGTGATTAAGTTGAATGATAAAGGCAAACGCCTTCAAGAAAGCGTTGTAGAAGCCGCTGGCGAAAGCATTGGTAGAAACATCGCCGCCTACTTACTACAGTCGGAACAGACTCGTTCTGCTGTAGGCATTGAAGCACAAATTAACGCCAATGACCCGACCAAATTAGATTACGCTGTTGGCTTTATGGTAGAAGCGTTTCCTGATTTAGAAGATCGTGATATTGCGATTATGGAGCAAGTCGTTTTGAACCTTCCTCCATTCTTAAAAATGTTTAATACTGAAAATGGATTCTTCTCCTTAAACACCTTGTTAGATCAGTTAGCTGGTCCTTATGACATTGAAGTGGTTAAAGAAATAGAACCTTCTTTTTATTGCCCTTGCAGTAAAGTGCGCACTTTATCTTCTTTATCGACCTTATCCAATGACGATTTAGAACACCTTATTGAAGACAAAAAAGATCTTGAAATTATCTGCGACTTTTGTCGAGAAAAATACATCATCTCTCCCGAAGACATTGAGGATATCCTCAAAAACCGAAAGAAATAAAGGTTTCCATGTTTACTAAACAAAATGTTGTGACTCTTGATTTAGAAGGCGTTTTAGCTCCCGAAATTTGGATTGCTGTAGCTCAAAAAACGGGCATTGATGATTTGCGCCTTACCACAAGAGATATCGCCGATTACGATGAACTCATGCAAGGCCGTCTAAAAATTTTAGCACGAGAAAAATTAAAACTTTCTGATATTCAAAATGTGATTGGATCTCTTGGTTTACTAGAAGGCGCTAAAGACTTTTTAGACCAATTAAGAGACAAAACTCAAGTCATTATTTTGTCGGATACGTTTCAAGAATTTGCCTACCCTATTATGAAAGAACTTGGATTCCCGACTATTTTTTGCCATAACCTAATCGTCAAAGAAGACCATATCATTTCTTATCGTTTACGGATGCCCGATCAAAAAACACATGTAGTACGTGCTCTTCAAAAGCTTAATTATAAGGTGTTTGCTGGGGGCGATTCCTTTAACGACACAGGCATGCTCATGGCCGCCGACAAAGGCGTGTTCTTTAGAGCCCCTGCTTCTGTGATGGAAAAATTCCCTACTCTTACTGGAACAACAACATATTCCGAGCTTTTAGAAGAATACAATCGTTTTGAAGAGGCTCTTTAAATAGAGACGTGAAATGCTCTTACAAGCAGAAGATGTTTCATTACTCACGTCAAAACCTGTTCAAGATTTTATTTTAAAAAGCATTTCGAATAAAACAGACCTTTTAAAAGTTTCAGAAATTCTTTCCAAAAGTTATACCATAGAAGAAAGAAAATCGATTATGGATTATATGCTTTTGGTTTCTAAAATCCAAAAGAAATTTGAGACTCAAACTCTTCTACTTTGTGATACTCTTGC
>JAAYXQ010000290.1 GCA_012515825.1 Fibrobacter sp. | reverse complement strand
ATGCGAGAGACGGTTTAGGGCATCCTGTTGCAGATAAAAATATATTTGCCGATTTTTCTGATAAAGAACAAATGCTTTCGATTGCTAGAGCAGAAGGTGTTTCGGCAGTATGTTCTGGATGTAATGATTTTGCTCTTCTCTCCACTGTTTTTGTCACTGAAAAGCTAGGCTTAAAAGGACACGATTCCTTAAAAATTTCAGAGACGATTCATCATAAAGATCGATTTCGTGCTCTTGCCGAAAAGCTCGAGATTGCTTCCCCGAAAGCGGTTCAGGTGAAAAGTATTGAAGATCTTGAAAAAGCTCTTCTCACGTTAAAGTTTCCTCTGATTATTAAACCCATTGATTTGACTGGTGGCAAGGGCGTTCGATGCGTAGAAACAGCGGAAGAAGCCATGGATGCGTATCACCATGCATTTGAACGCACCCGAGAAAGTCATATTATTGTAGAAGAATTTATTGAAGGCAAAAACCACGGGCTCTCTGCCTTTTTAGTAGATCAAAAAGTGGCTTTTTATTTTTCTGATAACGAGCAATATTATTTGAATAAGTATATGGTTTCTGGAGCGAATTCTCCTACTATTGTTAGCGAATCCTCTTTAAAACAATTATGTGCCTATAGCGAGAAAATAGCGAAAGACTTGCAACTCGTGGATGGCAATTTGCATATTCAATTTATAGAACACCCCACTCTTGGTCCATATATTATTGAGATTTGCCGTCGCCCTCCAGGAGATCTTTACATTCAATTTGTAGAATATGCGACAGGCGTGCCTTATTCTGAATATTTGATTTTAGCAGAGACTGGTGGCGATGTGAGAAACATCAAACAGGAACCCACCAAGGGTTTTTGGCTCAGGCACTGCATTATGGCTAAAGAAGAAGGCATTTTAGAAGACGTTTATTTTGCTCCAGAAATAAAAAGCAATGTTTTTGATAAATTACTTTGGTATAAAAAGGGCGAAAAGGTGCAAGACAAATTATATTATAAAGCAGGCATCGTTTTTCTAAAATTCGATTCTTTAAAAGAAATGCAAGAGAAAACCACCTTAATGAACGAATATATTCAATGCAAAATAAACCCTATCAAATAGCCTTTATTGGAGGCGGCATCAATTCGGCCGTCGGTGAGACTCACAAAATCGCTTCTCAAATGGACGGTTGTTTTCAACTTGTCGCTGGAAGTTTCAGTTCGCACGCGAAAACTAATGAAGAAACGGCTATCGCTTGGAATGTTCCTAAAGAACGCCTTTACGAAAACTATTTGACTCTTTTAGAAAAAGAAAAAGGGCGCCTTGATGCGGTGGTGATACTCGCGCCTACAGACCATCATAAAGAAATTGTGATTCAAGCGTTGCAACATGGCTACCCTGTCATTTGTGAAAAGTCTCTTGCGACAAGTTATAAAGATGGTCTTGAAATAAAAAAAGTCGTAGACGAAACTCACGGATTTTTTTGCGTTACTTACAATTACACTGGTTACCCAATGGTTCGCGAATTAAAACGTCTCATTAAAGACGGTCGTTTGGGTACCATTCAGCAAATTCAAATGGAGATGCCTCAAGAGGGATTTTTGCGCCTTGGCCCAAATGGCGAGCCCCCAAAACCTCAAGCATGGCGTT
>JAAYXQ010000038.1 GCA_012515825.1 Fibrobacter sp. | reverse complement strand
TCTGGTGTGAGATTTCTTCCAGATCAGCATCTAGATTGTCTAAGCTTTCGAGCTCTTCTTTTCTGGTATTGGTAAGAGCGATTAGGCCATCGACATCAGTTCTATATTTCCGTTTTAGCTTTTGAATTAGAGCAAGCCTAGCATTTGCTTTGTCTAGTTCTGCAGGGCTTAATTCTGTTGCGGGAGAAATAGACGAAAAGTCTTTTAAGAACGATTCGAGCGGGTCTAATACTTCTTGAAATAAGACTAAAGATTCATCATAACGAGGAATTTTTAATGCGAGCTGTTTCATTTTTGCTGAAAATGAACGTAGTTGATCTCGTAATCCATTTTCAGATTCTAAAATGCGATTCATGTCTTCAAGAAAACGACGTTCTGTTTCGCCTTTAGAAGCTTGAGAAGTAAGGGATTCAAGCTCTTCTTCTTCGCCTGCTTTTAGGTGTGCTTTAGAAAGCTCTTCAAATTGAAACTTTAGAAAATCTTTTTGAGCCGCAAGGTTTTGAGCTCGTTCTTTTAGAGCCTCCATCTGCGCTTTTTTTTGATTCCATTGACTAAAAAGCGAAGAATACTTTTCTAATAGGGAATGGTTTGAGCAGAAGTCATCGAGCATTTGCCCATGAGTGCGCACGTCTCGCAGTAGAATTTGTTCACTTTGGCCATGCATCTGAATTAGAGATTCGCCAAGAGTTTGCAAGTCATTTAAGTTGATAACACTACCATTGACGCGGGCTCTAGATTTACCAGACTCAGTTATTTCTCTTTGAATAATTAATTCATCGTCATAGTCGATTTCTAAGGAGTCCAGAATTTTTTTTAGAGGATCATTTTTAGAAATATCAAAAGTGGCTTCAATGGTTGCTTTCTCTGCTTGAGCTCGCACCATCGTTGCTGTTGATTTTTCACCGCAGATCAAACGAATGGCTTTAAGTAAAACGGATTTACCTGCACCTGTTTCGCCTGTAATCGCTGTAAAACCAGGGCCAAAAGAGATATCACATTGAGCTATTAGAGTAAAATCGCGAATGGAGAGTTGTTTTAACATGGCGTATAATTTACTTAAATTTCTTTTTCAAAAACAATCAAACTGCGATAAATGGGTCGGCCTTCTTTACGATACTTTTTTTCAAAGCCTGTCATGATGCCTTCGGTAGGTGAAGCGGTATTACGTTCTATAATAGTGCACCCGTCAAATTGATCAAAGGTTTCTAAAGCGACTTCATTATATTCTTTGTGGTCTGTTCCCCAGTAAAACATTCTTTTACCTGGTTTTAAGGTACGAGCCACTTCAGTTAAAAAGTCAGGCCTTAACAATCTATTTTTGTGGTGGCGTTCTTTGGGCCACGGATCGGGAAAATACATGTGAAACGCATCTACCGAGTTAGAGGGAACGGCATCACGTAGAAAATAAAACATGTCTCCACAGAGCATCTGAGTATGGTCTAAAACCTTTTTTTTCTTTAGGCGTTCCATACAGAAAACGGCCCAAGTTTTATCCCATTCGCTTCCTAAAAGAGATAATTCAGGGTGCTTTTGTGCGTATTCCACGAGGAATCCACCCTTACCAGATCCAATTTCAATTTCAATGGGCTTGCTTGCATCGCTAAACAGCTCATTCCATTGAAAGTCTATCTTATGAGGCTTATTATCAGGAGTTTGAATCGGTTTACGCCTAGCTTCAGGGTTGTTTCTAAAGGAAAAATACCACAAACCCTTTTCATCAGGATCTTCTTTTAAATCGCGGTAAAATTCAGGAATCTCTTTTTGGTTTTCGATTTCTTCTTTCATTTTTTCCATACTATATCATTACTGTGACTTTGTCTTTAATAAATTCTGGAAGCTTCTTATCTAAAACATCTAGAATGTGCTTTTCAGAATATTTCATTGAAAAATGATTCAATATAATTTTTTCACATTCCATTTCATCTTTCTTCTCTTCAAAAATGGAAATAATTCTATTTAGATGAGAGTGGCCTTTCTTTTGAGCCATTTCCTCTTCATGATCATCAATAAAAGTACATTCTGTGACCAGTACAGGGGATTTCCAAATAGAAGCATTATCTAAAAGACTTTCGCTTTTGCAGTCGCCCATAAATGTTACTATAGGCTCATAAATATCTTGAGTGACTTCGACGTGATTTTGTCTCAAATCAATGATTTCTTGACTAGTACATTTTAAGTATTTCTCAAGGAGTTTCTTCTTGAATCGAAACAACGTGCAACCTAAGGTAGGCACGGAGTGGCTGACTTCAAATGCTTCTAGAGCGAGGTCTTTTCGATATTGCAAGATGATTTTTTCGTCTGTTTTAACGGGAATTAAATTTGGAATTTGAATGCGATATTCAGGGACTCCTTCAAAGGCGGCTTCCGCACGAATCCATTGGCATGCTTTTTCATAGATTTTTTCAGAAAGGTAGTAGGCAGCATCTT
>JAAYXQ010000289.1 GCA_012515825.1 Fibrobacter sp. | reverse complement strand
TTTTGGCAAAGTAACAGAGCTCGACAGCAGTAAACGCTTTTAAATTGACTAGAGGGAACGCTTTCCGCAGTTTAGAAAGCATTTCCACATAATAAGAAAAGGGATGGTCAGGGTGTAATCCCCCAACGATGTGTAGTTCTCTAGCGCCTTTGCTTACAGCTTCTGCGGCTTTTTCAAGAACAACTTCATGGTTCCAATCATAAGCATGAGGACTATCTTTTTTTATTTTAGAAAACGCACAAAAGTTGCAGTGTAAAACACAAATATTAGTGTAGTTGATCTGCCGGTTATTCACCCAGAAAACAGAGTTCCCATGCCTAGCTTGCTTTTCGAGATTAGCTCGCTCACAAAGTTCTTCTAAAGGAGCATTGAGGAATAAGTCGAGAGCCTCTTCTACACTAATACGTTCCATTGAAGAGTCCTACAAAGAGGCTGCTTTTTTAAGAGCAGAAGCTTTGTCTGTTTTTTCCCAAGTAAAGCGTTTTCCTGTTCTTCCAAAGTGGCCAAGCGCTGCTGTGCTTAAGTAGCCAGGTTTCTTTAAGTCAAGCATTTTAGTTAAACCAGCAGGAGATAAATCAAAGTGCTTTTTAACAAGTTCTTCAATTTGACTATCTGCAATTTTACCTGTATTAAAAGTATTTACTAAAACAGAAACTGGTTGTGAATACCCAATAGCGTATGCTAATTGTACTTCACAGCGTGTTGCAAGGCCAGCGGCAACAATGTTTTTAGCAACATAACGAGCGGCATAAGCACCAGAACGGTCAACCTTAGAAGGGTCTTTTCCAGAGAAAGCACCACCGCCATGACGGCCCATGCCACCATAAGTATCGACAATGATTTTTCTTCCAGTTAAGCCACAATCTCCATGAGGACCACCCACAACAAATTTTCCAGTGGGATTGATTAGAAAGCGAGTTTTTTTATCGAGCAAATTGGCTGGAATTACTTTTTTGATCAATTTTTGAATGATGGCTTTTTCAATAAGCTCATGAGTAATTTCTTTTCCTTTGTAAGAAGCTTGGTGTTGCGTACTTACAACAACCGTATCCACTCGTATAGGTTTATCATTTTCGTCGTATTCTACAGTGACTTGGCTTTTTGCATCTGGACGTAACCAAGGAATCTCACCAGACTCACGAAGTTCTTGAATCTTAGCCATTAATTCATGAGCCAGAGAAATTGGTAAAGGCATTAATTCTTTTGTTTCATTGCAAGCAAAACCAAACATCATACCTTGGTCGCCAGCGCCTTGTTCTGCTGTTGCTTTTCCAGCGGCTTTTTGTGCATCGACGCCTTGTGCAATGTCTGGAGACTGTTTATCTAAAGAGACTAAAACAGCACAGCTCTTATAATCGAAACCCATTTCAGAATCTGTATACCCTATTTCTTTAATGACTTCTCGAGCGATTTTTGGATAATCAATAGTGGCGTTTGTGGTGATTTCACCAGCAATAACAACAAGCCCTGTATTCACGAGCGTTTCACAAGCTACACGACTATTAGGGTCAGAAGAGAGAGCTGCATCTAAAATAGCATCCGAAATTTGATCGGAAACTTTATCTGGATGACCTTTTGAAACTGATTCAGATGTGAAAAGATAGTTTGCCATATTTATCCTTACTTAAGGGCTCATTTATGCATAAATTTATAAAAACGCATAGAGTTTTTCAATGCAATTTCATCCGAATTTAAAAAATAGTGATGGAGTGATCTTTTTAATAGCTTTTTCAAAAAAAACAGATAAAGATACCCTAATTGCAAAAAAACTCTTTTTAATCTAATTCTCGAATTTTCTTCCTTTAATTAGCTGTTTTAAGGTGAGTAAGATTAAAAAACGATTTTTCATCATTTCTTTTTTTATTTTATAAAAAACGTTTTTTTAGGATTTTTATGCTTTTACGAGATTTTTCAAATTGGCTTTCAGACTTATTAGAACCTTCAAAATATAAAGATTATTGCTCTAATGGTCTCTGCGTAGAGGCGTCTTCTGAAGTCACAAAGGTCGTAACAGGTGTTTCTTTTCGAGAATCTTTGATTGATAAAGCGATAGAACTTGGGGCCGATTGTATTATTGTGCATCATCCCCATGGTTTTTGGGCTAGTGATAGTAAACTCCCAATAGGTATTTTAGGGCGCAAAGTACAAAAATTAATGGAAAATCATATTTCTTTATTTGGCTTTCATTTGCCTTTAGATGGGCATCCTGAAATAGGAAATAATGCTTTAATTGCTTCAAAACTTGGTATGGAAAGAATAAGCGGGTTTATGTCTTCAGGAGAAAAAGAAGTCGGCTGTATCGCCTCATTCCCTAAACCAATTTCTAGAGAAGAAGTGTTTATGCGAATACAAAAACTTTTCCCTTTAGGGGTTTCTCATTCTTTATTTTATGGTTCTTCTGAAATTCAGAAAATAGGGATTTGTTCTGGAGGAGGAAGTAGCGGCATAGATGAAGCATTTTCTTTAGGAGTAGACCTTTATCTTACTGGAGAAATTAAAGAACAAACACCAATTTTTGTAGAAGAAGAACGGCAAAACGTGGTTGCCTGCGGTCACCATCGCACCGAAATTTTTGGTGTACAAGCATTAGCAAAAAAAATAGAAGTGGATCTAAAAATCCCTTCTACTTTTATTGATATAGATAATGCTGTTTGATTTTTATAAAAACAGAGCTTTATTTTTTCAAGTTCAAGGTTAATAAACGATGAAAGTCTTCGCAGGTCATGGCTTCAATGCGGTTACCCATGGCGACACTTCGAGTACGTTCATTACCGACTTTATCTGGAACTCTAAAGCAAAATTCGTGGAAAGTGCCCATGTCGGTTGGAATTCCCATTTTGAAAATACGAATGCGTTCTTTCCCTTCATTATAAAGTTCATAATAATCATAGGAATTTTTGATCTTTTGAAGGCGCTTGTCTTGGTTGAATTGAATTTCGTTAACAATAGGGCCATCTAAAATAATAGGAAGTGTGTTTGGAAAGCGTAACTCAATTACATCACGAACTTTAACAATCGAAGTTTCTTTAGGCTTGATTAAGTAACGTTGCTGAGGAATATTGCGATAAGCTTTATAGCGAACGGTACGAACGCCGCACATTTCACGCATATCTGGTTGGGCAACGAAGTCTATATCTCTACAAATAGGAGGCATATTTGTTGGAACTTCTAAATCGGAACCGTCTTGAGTGCCAGCACACCCGACAAAAAGTAAGACTGAAGAAAAGCCAATAATAAAGGAAAATAGAGATTTCATAAATCTAAATATAAACTTAATCAAAAAAAGGGGGTACGTTTTTTCTTGCATTGAATTGAAAATAGCTGTTTTTTATGTGATAATCAAATAAAAAGTGATTTATTACTATGAGGATAATAAAAGCATCAAACGCTTAAAAGTGTTTGTATTTGCCCTTTTTTGGATAAACACGTTATGTTATATAATTTTTTGCGGAAAAGAATTAATTATTCTATCTTTGACACTCTGATCCAAAGAAAAAAAGGTTGTTGTATTCATGAATATTTATAGCTGGAATGTAAACGGGATCCGTTCGATCGCAAAAAAGGGATTTGAAAAATGGTTTTCAGAAGTCCAAGCAGACATTCTATGCCTTCAAGAAGTACGCGCTGATTTGGATCAAATTCCTGAGTCTTTACAAAATCCAGAAGGCTATTTCTCTTATTGGAATTCTTCTAAAAAAAAGAAGGGTTATAGTGGGGTAGCTGTTTATTCTCAAATAGAACCAGATCTTGTTAACTACGGGATGGGGATTAGCGAGTTTGATGATGAAGGTCGAATGATTCAGCTCGTTTTTCCTGATTGGGTTTTGAATAATGTGTATTTTCCAAATGGAGGGCAAGGAGAAGATCGTTTAGACTACAAGCTTAGGTTTTACGATGCTTTTCTTGAAAACTCTCTTCATTGGCTTTCTAATGGCAAGCATGTGGTGACTGTTGGCGATTATAATACGGCTCATCAAGAAATAGATATTGCTCGCCCTAAAGAAAATGAAAATATTAGTGGCTTTTTACCAATTGAACGAGCTTGGATTGATAAATATATCAAGAGTGGATTTGTGGACTCCTTTAGAGAATTAAACCCTTCAAAAACAGATGCCTATACTTGGTGGTCTAATCGTTTCTCATCAAGGGAAAGGAATGTGGGGTGGCGCTTAGACTACGGCTTTGTTGATAAAGCATTAATGGCAAGCGTACTAGACTCAAAGATTTTATCAGAAGTGGAAGGCTCAGATCATTGCCCTATTTGTCTTGAGCTAGACCCGCCTTTTCCACCGATAAAAGTTGTACCAACAGTTTAAGACGCACTTCGAATAAAGGTTTTTATGGCGTCGCGTAAGATGGTAAAAATGTGACGCAATTCATCATCATTTTCTTCTAGTAATGTGACACGAAATCCTTGTAGTTCACTGCAGAAGCTGCTACTTGGAACTACGCATATACCCGTGGCGCCTAATAAATAATAAACAAATCGATAATCTAAACTAGGAACGTTTTGAACCCAACCTTCCACCTTAGCTCGAATTTCAGGGTTATTAATAGGGAGAGTTTGCCTATCATTAAGAACGCCTTCTTTAAAGGTGAT
>JAAYXQ010000288.1 GCA_012515825.1 Fibrobacter sp. | reverse complement strand
TTTCTTAGGAGCAGCAGCTTTCTTAGGAGCAGCAGCTTTCTTAGGAGCAGCAGCTTTCTTAGGAGCAGCAGCTTTCTTAGGAGCAGCGGCTTTCTTAGGAGCAGCAGCTTTCTTAGGAGCAGCTTTTTTTGCTGGAGCTTTTTTAGGAGCAGCGGCTTTCTTTGTTGTTGCCATGTTTATTCTTCCTTTTAGGTGAGTGGTTAAAAAAGATAAATATAAAATAACTTGATTTTCACAAATAATCAACACCTTTATGATTTTTTTTTATTTTTTTTTTGACAAACCAAAAATTATTTCTTAGCCATCGATTCGATGTAATCAGAAATTCCTTTCACTCCTAACTCAAAAACGTCGGCAAATTTTTTTGCAAAGGGAGGAATTTTTCCTCCATTCAAACCTAAAACATCATGTAAAACAAGCACTTGACCGTCTGTAAAATTACCTGCTCCAATTCCAATCGTAACGGCGCTAACTCTTTGACTGATAAGGCTTCCAAGCGATTCAGGAATATGTTCTAACACCATAGAATAGACTCCTAATTTATCTATAGTCATCGCATCTTTTAAAAGTTGATCTGCTTCTTCAGAACTTTTTCCAAACTGTTTAAAACTCTTTGCTGTCTGAGGTAATAAACCTAAATGACCCATCACAGGAATATTATTCTTCAAAAGAATTTCTATCACATCTTCTTTTGCGCCTTCTAATTTTACGGAGTGAGCGCCTGCATCTAATAAAAGTTTTGCATTTTCTAGTGCTAACGTTGGATTAGTATCACTAAGATAAGGCATATCGCTAATAATATGAGTGTTCGGAGCCCCTTTAGATACAGCGCGAGTGAAGATAATCATTTCATTCATGCCGATTTCTCGTGTGCTTGAATAGCCAAGCATTACATTAGCGAGAGAATCTCCAACTAAAATTTGATCAATGTGAGCCGCTTCTGCCATTTTTGCAAATGCAAAATCATAGGCGGTGATAACAGAGACTTTTTCTCCGTTCTTTTTTTTGTTTTGGATGTCTTTTATTGAGAGCATATTTTTCTAACCTCTTTTAACCATTGAACTGAATGAATTTCTTGAGATGAACCTAAATGACGTTGTAAATAAAGTAAAAAAGCTTTCTCCATCAGAGGAATTTTTTCTAATGGCATATTCTGATTGAACAACCATAAATCTTTGAGGAACAACGGATTAGCTCTAGGAACAGAATCGCTTGCGCAATTTTTACATAGGCAACCACCAAGTTCTGGAAAGAAATCTCCTGGAGCTTCTTTTAAAGTGGTTCCGCACTTTACACAGTATTGAATTGCAATCGTATAACCCCACAAATCGTTAATTTCGAAAAGCCATTGTACTAAAATAGAAGGGGATATTGGAGAAGAATCTAAAGATTCAAAAGCATTGAGTAAAAGAGAAAACTCTTTTTCGAGTTCTGCTTCTTGAGGAGTATATCTTAAAATCACTTCGGCCATAACTTGGGCAATAGCTAAAGCCTCGAGATTATTTCTCATTTCAGGAAACCATTTTATTAAAGAAGCTTCTTTAATAAAGTAAAGTTCACTTTTAGAAGTCTTTTTAAAGACAATTTCAGAAAAAGAAAGAGGATCTAGAGCATTTTTAAAAGAAAATTCATGCCTTTTACCCCCTTTCACTAAAAAAGAAACAACGCCTTGAGAAGCGGTTAACGCTTTCACCACCCAAGAAGAGTCACTATAAGGGTAACGATGTAATATAATAGAGGGACTTTTGATGAGCACCGTTTTAGCCTGGAGGCCAGTCGAAATCTCGACCGCCTAAAACATGCAAATGGATATGCCAAACCGTTTGACCCGCACTTTCTTTACAGTTAAAAACAAAGCGAGCCCCATTTGGCTCAAGACCAAGTACTTTTGCTATTCTTTGTGCTTGAAAAAGTATTTTACCCATTAAAATGGAGTCTTCTTTTTCTAGATCCATTACATGAGGGATATGTTTTTTGGGAATGACCAAAAAATGAGTGGGTGCTTTTGGAGCAATATCATGAAAAGCAAAGACGTCATCGTCTTCATAGATTTTTTTAGAAGGTATTTCACCAGAGATGATTTTACAAAATAAACAATCAGACATGTGTAAAAAATAACATTTTATATATAGAGTAAAGTTAAAAAAAAGATTTCTGAGGTGTTGTTCAGGGATAAAGACCTTTTTTTACTTCGTTAGCTTTATTACATTTATCACTCAGGTTTCTTTTAAAAATGGCATCGAAAGTCAAAAAAAGCTAAATAAGATCTCGTTGACTTAAAGACCTATTTTTAGAAGTCGCTATTACTGCGGTGAAAACCGTTTATGTTTTACGTTTTAGGGTTTTATAAAAGAGGCCCACAGGAATAATAGTATGAATTTTTCTGCAGTCATCTCCGAAGAATTGAAACT
>JAAYXQ010000287.1 GCA_012515825.1 Fibrobacter sp. | reverse complement strand
GAGCTCGTTTGTACCGCAAGGGTATCATTCTCACGTAAAAAGTAAACTTTTAAGTGTTCATGTTTGTGGCACACAACCCGAGCGAAGAGATAATACCATTCCCGTCAACCATAGTGATAATGTGATGTAATGAAAAAAACATTTCCGTCAATATTGGTGTTATTCATAAAAAAACAAAATAAAGTCAACCCGAGCGAAGAGATAACACCATTACCGTCAACAATATCATTTATTTGTTTTAATGAAAATACCATTTCAATCAATAACAGTAGTTTTGAGACATAATGAAAAAAATAAAATGCTTTGCATAAAAAAGAAACGCCCCTCTAACCCAGCCAAGTTTTTTCATTCATAATTAATGAAAATCTCATCTAAGCCTAACTGAGTTTTTTCATGCTGAATCAAACGTCATTTGCTTGGAAAGCAAATAGTGCTGATTCAAATGAAAAATACAATACAATTAAACTAAATAACAATAGTTGCATAGCAGACGGGAATGGATATTGCCGACGAGCTTTTTGACTGGACTGTCAACCAAGCGAGGAGGTAATAACATTCCCGTCAACAATGGTTTTTTAAATTTAATCGTGAAATAACCATTTCCGTCAACAATAACTGTTTTTAGATGAAAAAACATTCCCGTCAATGAAAGTACTTTTGTATTCAAATGAAAAAAATGTTATGCCTTAAAAAGGGAAAAGAATGCCTATCCCAAGAGGAAATAATAATTCCTTATTTGAAAGTTTACCTTCATCATAATAAGTATAATAACCGCCATTACCAGCATAAAATTGATAACCTATTTCAAAATAAATACCTAAATGCTTAAAAAAGGCATATTGATATCCAAGACCAAAATCTAATTGCCAAAAATGACCATCGCCACCCATATCAATCATCCAATCAGACGAATGAAACGCATATGGACCATTATATCCTAAAAGATGATAAGCAAGACCAACACCCAACATTAAATGTTCTGAATTAGCCCTAGAAAAATGAAGATTGGTAGAAATGGTTTTGTCTCTAAAATAATTAGCTACACTTAATGCACCCCTATTAGGAGAAGCTATAACACTTGCAGAAACTTCTAAATCTAGAGAATATGACAACGACGAAATTAACGCCACTAAAACAAATAACTTTTTCATATATATTCCTAATATGCTTCGAAATAATATACAAAAAAAAACGCAGATCTTTTGAACTGCGCTTTTTTCATTTTATAATTAGACTTCTTCAATAGAAGCGTGATATTCTTGTAATGATCTCACTTCTTCTTGAGGAGCCTTAGCAGCCTTAATTCCTTGAACGGTATTGTAAGCCGCAGCAAGAGTCGTAATATAAGGTACTTTGTATTTAATGGCTGCTTTACGAATTGCTGATTCATCCACTACAGCATCACGACGAGGCCAAGGTGTATTAATCACCAAAGAGACTTGATTATTTAAGATCACATCTAAAACGTTAGGGCGACCTTCTCCAATCTTAGCGATCACTTCACATGGAACGTTAGCCTTTTCATAGAAACGGGCCGTTCCTTCTGTAGCAAGGATAGTAAAGCCTAAATCAATAAACCCTTTACCAATCGCAATGGCTTGTTCACTTAAGCTTTCTTTATCAGAAAGGCTTATTAAAACAGAGCCTTTAGATGGTAGTTTAGAGCCAGAGGCTTCTTGTGATTTATAATAAGCAAGAGCATAACTATCTGAAAGCCCGAGAACTTCTCCCGTAGAGCGCATTTCTGGCCCAAGAACAGGATCCACTTTTGGGAATTTATCAAATGGGAATACAGCTTCTTTTGCGCCATAGTGTTTGAATTTTTTGGTTTTCAAATTCAGGTTACTAAACTTTTCACCAACCATCAAACGTGTGGCAAGATTTGCCATTTGAGTATTACAAACCTTAGAAACTAAAGGAACGGTACGGCTAGCTCTAGGATTTGCTTCTAAAACATAAACCTTTCCATTTTCAATAGCATACTGCATGTTCATTAAGCCACAAACATGAAGAGCCTTTGCAATTTTACGAGTATAGTCTTCAATCGTTGCTAAATGTTCAGCATCAATAGTTACTGGAGGAATAATACATGCAGAGTCTCCAGAATGAACGCCTGCGAGTTCCACGTGTTCCATCACAGATGGAATATACACGTTTTCACCATCCGCTAAAGCATCGGCTTCGCATTCAAGAGCATTACATAAGAAACGATCTACTAAAAGAGGACGATCTGGTGTAACGCCTACAGCTTTAGCAACGTATTCACGAAGCATATTTTCATCGTAAATCACTTCCATACCACGACCTCCAAGAACAAAGCTTGGACGAATCATAATAGGATAGCCAATTTTAGATACTTCTTCTATCGCTTCTTCAATATTAGTGACCATGCCAGATTCAGGCATTGGAATATCTAATTGTTCCATCATCTTACGGAATAAATCTCGGTCTTCAGCGATATCAATGCTATCAATGCTTGTACCAAGGATTTTAACGCCTTCATCAGAGAGTGCACGCGCAATATTCAAAGGAGTTTGCCCACCAAATTGTACAATCACGCCTTCAGGCTTTTCTTTTTCATAAATCTGAAGCACATCTTCAAGAGTCACAGGTTCAAAATAAAGTTTGTCACTCGTATCATAGTCTGTAGAAACCGTTTCAGGGTTACAGTTCACCATAATGGTTTCATAACCAAGCTGACGGAGAGCCATCGCCGCATGGCAACAGCAATAGTCGAATTCAATTCCCTGACCTATACGATTTGGCCCGCCACCAAGAATCATAATCTTTTTTGGATTTTTAGAAGCGACGCTTTCATCTTTTGCATTGTAAGTAGAATAGTAATAATAAGTGTTTTCTTTACCTGAAACAGGAACAGCGCACCAGCCTTCAACCATACCTAATTCGATACGACGTTTGCGCACATCTTTTTCACGAATGCCTAAAATCTTAGAAATGTAGCGATCGCTAAAGCCATCTTTTTTAGCTTGAATCAACAGATCATCTGCTGGCATGCGACCTGGAGTTTTAAGCATTTCTTCTTCTAACTCCACAAGCTCCTTCATTTGCTCGATAAAATAAGTCTTTAAGAAAGTCAATGCTTCAATCTGTTCAATTGTGGCTCCCTTACGGAGAGCTTCGTACATAATAAAATGACGTTCACTAGATGCTGTTCGAAGCATATCTAATAATTCAGAAAGCGTTTTGCGGTTAAAGTCTTTGGCAAAGCCAAGACCATGACGATCATTTTCTAAACCACGAATTGCCTTTTGGAATGTTTCCTTATAAGTCTTACCAATGGCCATGACCTCACCCACTGCTTTCATCTGGGTGCCAAGGACATCATCGACGCCGCGGAATTTTTCAAACGCAAAACGAGCAAATTTTAAGACGATATAATCACCTGATGGTGTATACTTTTCAAGACTTCCATCACGCCAGTATGGGATTTGATCAAGAGTAATTCCAGTTGCTAATTTTGCAGAAATCAATGCAATAGGGAACCCAGTCGCCTTAGAAGCTAAAGCAGAAGAGCGAGATGTACGTGGATTGATTTCAATGATTACCACTCGCCCAGTTTTTGGATCATGAGCAAATTGAACGTTGGTTCCACCAATGACTCCAATAGATTCTACAATTTTAAACGCCTCTTGTTTGAGGCGTTTTTCTAATTCTTTATCAATAGTTAAAAATGGGGCAGCACAGAAAGAATCACCTGTATGAACACCAACTGCATCAATATTTTCAATAAAGCAGATCGCAATCATTTGATTTTTAGAATCGCGAACCACTTCTACTTCTAACTCTTCCCAACCAAGAATGGATTCTTCAATTAAGCATTGATGAGTCATAGAAAGCTCTAAGCCACGTCCAGCAATAGTTCTTAATTCTTCCACATTATAAACTAAGCCACCACCAGCACCACCCATGGTATAAGCAGGACGAACAACAACAGGGTATTGCAATTTATCAGCAATTGCTTCTGCTTCTTCTACAGTATAGGCGATATCTGAACGAGGGGTATCAATCCCTAACTTTTGCATAGTTGCTTTGAATATTTCTCGGTCTTCACCGCGTTCAATAGCATCTAAGTTTACACCTATCACT
>JAAYXQ010000286.1 GCA_012515825.1 Fibrobacter sp. | reverse complement strand
ATATTCTACTTCGTGGTGTTATTGAAATAGTACCACAGGAGGAACTTGAAAAGAAACTTCAAAAATCTTATGAAACTGGAATTCCTCTTCGTATCAAATTAGGTGTAGATCCAACAGCCCCTGATGTTCATTTTGGTCATACCGTCGTGATGAGAAAGTTACGTCAGTTTCAAGATTTAGGTCATACCGTTGTGCTAATCGTAGGTGATTACACAGCGATGATTGGTGATCCAAGTGGTCGTAACAAAATGCGCCCTCGACTTTCTCATGAACAGGTTTTAGAAAATGCAAAAGAATACCAAGAACAATTTTTTAAGGTCGTTCGTCGAGATCAAGTAGAAATTCGCTATAATGGAGAATGGTTTTCCAAATTACCTTTTAATAAAGTGACTGAATTAATGGGGCAGTTCACTGTAGCACAAATGCTTGAACGAGAAGATTTTAATAATCGATATACGAGCAACCAGCCTATTTCTCTTCATGAATTCATGTATCCTATGATGCAGGGCTACGATTCTGTTGCCATTGCTTCCGATGTAGAATTAGGTGGAACAGATCAGAAATTTAATGTTCTTCGTGGCCGAGACCTTCAATTAGTAGAGGGTATGGAACCTCAGATAGGTATGTTTATGCCTATTCTTTTAGGGACAGATGGCAAAGTAAAAATGAGTAAATCCATAGGCAATTACGTTGGCTTAAATGAACCAGCCGATGTCATGTACCATAAAATTTATTCTTTAGCTGACAATTTAATTGCAAACTGGTTTGAACTTTTAACTACTGTGCCACTAGATGAAATTCACCTTATGGTTGAAAAAATAGCGAAAGGGGAAATGAATCCCAATGAAGCAAAACATCTATTGGCGATTAATATTGTTTCTCAGTACTACGGAGAAGCTGAAGCAGAGGCCGCAGCAAAAAAAGAAAGAGAAGTGCATAGTGGTAATGCAATTCCAAGCGATGCCATAGAATGCAAGTTGAATCCAGGTTCTTATGGCTTGTTAGATTTGTTAGCTGAAATAAAAGCTTTTCCTAGCAAGGGAGAGGCTCGTCGTATGATTCAGAACGGTGGAGTTCGAATTCGTTTTAAAGTGGAATCCGATTTTAATATCAATGATAAAGTTATTCGTAATGATCCACCTGCGAATATCATTCAGTTAGATAATCAATGGTTCGAATGGAAAGTCGATGATCCACAGTCTTTTGTGAAATTTGAAAAATCTTCTTTTGTAGTTCAAATAGGTAAACGTAAGTTTTTCAAGGTAAACTTCTAATGTTAAATAACACCCTGATTTTAGGTTTAAATCCTGCTTGGCAGCGATTATTCATCACTGAGAAGTTTGAACTTGGGGAGGTTCATCGTCTTCCTAAGGCAGTAGAATTTGGATCTGGAAAGGGTATTAATTGTGGCCGAGTATTACAACTGCTTGGTGGCAATCCCGTGATGATGCATTTTTTAGGTGGAAGTCATGGCTCTTGTATTTTTGATGAACTTTCAAATGCAGGGATTCAACAAGTTCCAATTTGGATACAGACGCCAACACGTATTTGTACCACAGTGGTGAGTGATGGCGTTACTACAGAACTAATTGAACCTTCTCCTGTACTTTCCGATTTAGAAAATGAAGATTTTATTCAAACGCTTTCTGAAAATTGGGAAGATGTAAATCGAATTGTTGTATGTGGATCATTTCCTATTAATTTCGAATCTGAAACGCTTCTTAATATTGATTTGAAAGATAAAAGACTTTTTGTGGATGCCATTAACGACATAGATAAGTGGCTAGAAAAAGGGGTAGAACTCTTAAAACTAAATGCAAATGAGTATTTTAAGCTATTGCAACACATGAGTATCCCTCAAGTTACTTCCAGTCCGCAATTCTGGAAAATAACAGCTTCCACAGTTCTTGAACGCTTACCTATTCATTACCTAGTCGTTACAGATGAAGATGGTCCTGTACGTGTCTTTTTTATGGTAGAAGGAAAGTTTCAGTTTATACAATTACAACCACCTTCTATAAAAGTGGTGAATAGCATCGGTGCAGGAGATTCCTTTTTAGCGGGCTGGCTTCGTGCAGATGCGCTTGATTTTTCTCTTGAAGAAACCATTTGTAGAGCTACAGCAGTTGCAGTCGCTCGTTGTGAAGTAGAACGTCCATGGAATCTAAAATTAGATCGTGTTCATCAACTGGAAAAAGAACTACTCTCTGCTATAGAAAGGATTGCGGATTAATGTTTCGTCAGTTAATAGCCTTTGCCTCTTCTCTTGAGTGTCAAAAGGTGTTTCCTGAGATTGATACGAAATCTTTCAAAAGTCCTTTTTTTCATTTGACAGATGATGTGGACGTTGCCGTTTTAGATGTTGGTATTTTGCCTTTTACAGTTGCATTAACATCTCTTTTCTCTAAAAATTACTGGCCTGTCGTGATACAAGTGGGGATTGCGGGAGCTTATATGAATCGAGGTCTTTGTATAGGAGATGTCGTTCGTGTAGATACTGAAATCTTAGGCGA
This sequence comes from Fibrobacter sp., assembly GCA_012515825.1. GTDB lineage: Bacteria > Fibrobacterota > Fibrobacteria > Fibrobacterales > Fibrobacteraceae > Fibro-01. The sequence continues at coordinate 2,281 of JAAYXQ010000286.1, read as the reverse complement.
TCAAGGTTTTGAAAAAGTGGATGGTTCTTTTCAATCATGGCCATTAAAAGAAAATCAAGAGCCTATTTCCTTTTCAGCAAGTGATTTAAGCTTTTCGCCGCCAGAAATTCGTATGTTAAAAGGAGTTCGAGGGCTTACTGTAAATACTTGTACAGGGACTTCTAAAACAGCAGAAAATCGTTGCCGTTCTTTTAACGTAGATGTTGAATCCATGGAAGGCGCTTCTTTTTTAGCTCTAGCTCCTCTATTAAATTTCAAAGCTTATGAAGTTCGTGCTATAAGTAATTACGTCTCTGATCGAAATAAATCTGACTGGCGAATAGATGACGCTTTAGCTCATTTAAGAACAAAAATAATTAATCCAATGGTATTCTCTTGATTCCCTTAAAACTCGGTATTTCTACTTGTCCAAATGACACGTTTATTTACGAACATTTGGTTGCAGGCATATCTCATTCTCCATTCCAGTGGCAAGTGATTTATGCTGATGTACAAACCTTAAATGAAATGGTTCTGCATGGAGAACTAGATGTAGCCAAAGTAAGTTGTGGCGTTTTACCCTTAATAGAAAACAATTATAGGGTGCTTTCTTCTGGTGGTGCCATTGGTTATGGTTGCGGTCCCTTGCTTCTTTCATCAGAGGCAAGGGAATTTAATCCTAGTCAAATGACGCAACTACCAGGTGAAAATACTACGGCCGCTTTATTATTTCGTTATTGGTTTGAAAATGAATATAATGGTTCTTCTCTTTTAACGTCGTATGATTTTTTTGATCAAGTCTATAAGAATTTATGTCTCAAGCGAATCTCTCAAGGAGTCGTTATTCATGAACACCGTTTTACTTGGAAAAGGGATGGTTTAAGGCTTATACAGGATTTAGGAGCCTATTTTGAAACAAAAACAGGGGCACCAATTCCTTTAGGTTGTACCGTGGCACGTCAGCTCTTTTCAGAAGATTTAATTCTATCTATAGAAAAAGAAATTCAAAAAAGTATTGATGATGCATGGAATAGGAACTTTTTAGTCACCCCTTTTATTAAAGAAAAAGCTCAGATTGAGGACGATTCTGTTATAGAAGATCATATTCGAATGTTTGTGACTGATTTTTCATATAACATGGGAAAAAAGGGTTTTGATGCTCTAAAAGAGCTTTTTTCTATAGTTAAAAAAAATTAAAAATGATCTTTTTTTTTTATTTTTTTTCTATAAAATGAATTTCTTTTGAAATCTTTTGTAATAAAATGATTAACGTAAAAATAATTTTACAGTAAACGTGATTTTTGATTAAAACTTTATTTATTTTCCAAACAACACCTTTTTTTGGGAGTATCGTTATGAATTTAGTACAGACACTCGAACAACAACTTGAAGCATTCAAGCGTGAATATGAAAAGTTTGAAAGAGGAAATAAATCCGCTGGAACCAGAGCCCGTAAGGCTTTGCAGGATATCAAAAGAACCTGTCAAGATTTGCGTGTGTCTATACAAGGCTCTAAGAAGGAGGACGCCGGCTCTGAAGAATAGGCGTTCAATTGGGAATTTGATTAAACTAGCTTAGTCAAATGTTTCTTGTTTTTTTTAATAATCTTAAAAATGAATAAGAAAGTATTTGACTAACGATGTTTTTGAAGGTATATTCCCACTTGGACTTAGGTTTGATTAAAGCGATTCTTTGACAAACCATCGGTGTTGATTGTAAACTTATACGTGTTTTATGATTGGAGAAACCTAGCAATATGACCCTAAAGAAACTGGTCTTTATTCTAGCCGGGGCAATGCTTCTTTCAGGAACTGCCGCGGCAAAGGTTATAAATGTGCCCGGCGATTACCCGAAGATAGCAGACGCGCTCGGAAATGCTGACGCAGGAGATACAATTCTCGTTCGACGTGGCGTATATAATGAAAATATCACCCTCATCATGGGCGTTGTGCTTAAAGGTGAGGATCCTGTAACAACAATTATCGATGGTGGTCGTCGAGGTCCTACAGTTATGGGTACCTCTGGTGCTGAAATATCGCACTTCACGATTCGCAATGGTATTGAAGGTGTCCTTTGCGAAAACGCTGCTCCTTACATTCATCATTGTTACATCATTGACAACAAAGCAACTGGTATTGGCGCCTTCATTTCGCTACCACATGTTCGCAATAACGTAGTGTATGGTAATCGCTGGTCTGGTATCCTTGCATGGGGTGCTAAGTCACTAGATGCTTACATTGAACAAAACGTTGTTTTACGAAATGGATATTCTGGACTTGCTCTAAAGGGTCCTTCGAATATT
>JAAYXQ010000285.1 GCA_012515825.1 Fibrobacter sp. | reverse complement strand
TGATTCGTACAGGTGGAGAATTTCGTTTATCGAACTACCTACTTTGGCAGGCCGCTTACAGTGAATTTTTTGTTTCAAAAACGCTTTGGCCTGATTTCACAAAAGAGGAATTTCTTGAGGCTGTTGCGTTTTATCAAACTAGAGAACGTCGTTTTGGGAAGGTAGTTAGTGAGTAATCTAGCACAGCGTTTAATTTTTGCTGCAGTAGCAATTCCTGTGGTCTTTTTTTGTCTTTGGTGGGCAGATTGGACTCGAATTTCTTTAATGGTTTTTCTTGGTGCTGTTGGTGCTTGGGAATGGTCTAGAATGGTTTCCAAAATATACTCGGGGCCAAGTATGCAGATTTTTGCTCCTTTATCTGCTGCGGCACTTACACTAGGATGGGTTTTTACTTCTGGTCGTTTTTTTGGACTACCACCTGTTCCTGGATTAATCGGTTTCATTGCTCTAATTGTCGTTTGCTTATACATTGCCATCGCTTTTGCAAAAGTAAAAATTGATAATTTATTCCCTTGGTTTTTAATGCAATTAGGCGCTCCTATGTACTTAGGTCTTTGGGGTGGATTAGCCACTTTAATTTTAGGTTCAGGGCATGGCCTAGAACATTCATACAAGTTTATTCTTGTGATGACAGCCATGTGGGGCTGTGATACCATTGCTTACTTTGTAGGAAAGTTTTTAACGAATCGTTTCATTTTTGGCCGTCATCTAATGGCTCCTCAAATCAGTCCTAAAAAAACATGGGAAGGTGCAATTGGTGGCACATTGTTTACTATGGGTTGGGTTGCTTTTTGGGCTATTCCAGTTTTTCAATATCCCTGGTACAAAGGTCTTGTTCTTGGTTTAGTTTTAGCGATTGCAGGGCAAGCTGGTGATCTTTTAATGTCTGCTCTTAAACGTTGGAGTGGTACAAAAGATGCAAGCCAAATTTTTGTAGGGCATGGTGGAGTTTTAGATCGTGGAGATTCTTTTTACTTAGCTGCTCCAATGCTTTTCTTGCTATCAGATTTTTTTAACGGGATATTAAGCTAATGAAAAAAGTTAGCTTGCTGGGTGCGACTGGTTCAATCGGAGATTCAGCTATTGATGTTTTAAAACAACATTCAGATCAATTTCAATTACACTCCATTGCAGCTCGTAGTCAATGGAAAAAAGTGTACCAGTTAGCTAAAGAATTTAATATAAAACGTATTTGCATGTTTGAAGAACAGGCCGCAAAAGAGTTATCTAAGGAACTCGGATTTCCTGTTTTAACAGGCATTGATGGACTTCGAGAACTCGCTTCTGAATCAGAAGTAGATATTGTTATTAATGCTTTAATGGGAGCAGTTGGCTGTTTACCTACTTTGTCTGCAATAGAACAGGGTAAACATGTTGCCCTTGCTAATAAAGAAACCATGGTGATGGCTGGCCCAGTCATTCAAGATGCGTTAAAAAACAATCCAAAATCTTTTATTACTCCCATTGATTCTGAGCACAGCGCTATTTTTCAGTGCCTATCAGGTCGTCCTGAAAAAGAAGTCGAAAACCTTCAAATCACAGCATCTGGAGGCCCTTTTAGAGAGTGGTCTCAAGATCGTTTTGAATCCATTACGGTTGCGGATGCCTTAAATCATCCTGTATGGAGCATGGGTAAAAAAATCACTATTGACTCTGCTTCTATGATGAATAAAGGGCTAGAAGTGATTGAAGCGCACTTCTTATTTGGCATTCCTTATGATCAAATAAAAGTTGTGGTTCATCCTCAAAGCATGATCCATTCTTTAGTGCAATTTCGTGATGGTAGTTTAATGGCTCAGCTTGGCGCCCCTGATATGAGAATTCCTATTCAGGTGGCTTTAACTTGGCCAGATCGCTTACCTTTAAATTCTCCTCGTTTGGATTTAGCTTCGTTATCTAAATTCACTTTTTTTGCTCCAGATTTTCAAAAATTCCGCTGTCTTGCTTTAGCTTATGAAGCAGGGAAGAGTGGTGGAGTGGTGCCTGCGATGATGAATGCCGCCAATGAAATTCTCGTGGATCAATTCTTAAAAGGCAATTTAAAGTTTGTAGACATTGCTCGTCATATTGAAGGTATTATGGCAAAGGCCCCCTCTATTTCAGGGCGTTTAGATCTTAAGCAAGCTCTCGAAGCCGATACCGAAGCAAGAAAAATGGCTGCTTCGCTTTTTTAAGAACACTTTTTGTTTTTAGTATAGTTCTTTTTTCTAAATTGTCGATATGGATCATTATTTACAAATTGTTTTGACTTTTATTTTAGGCCTTTTAGGGCTCAGTTTTCTTGTTTTTATTCATGAATTAGGGCATTTTCTAGTTGCGAAAAAGAATGGGGTTCGCGTAAAAACCTTTTCCATTGGCTTTGGAAAAAAGCTACTTCGCTATAAAAAAGGGGAAACAGAATATTGTATTTCTCTAATCCCTTTTGGTGGCTATGTTGCCATGACAGGTGAAAACCCCGATAATCCTGATGAAATTGATGAAGAGGGTAGTTTTGTCTCAAAGTCTGTTGGAGCACGTGCAGCCATTGCTTTTGCTGGGCCTTTTGTGAATATTTTATTTGCTTTTTTGTTACTGATCGGTCTTTATATCATAGGGGTAGAAGAACCCGTATCTGATCAACTCATTGTCGGTTTTGTGGATAAAACAGGGGCAGCTCAAGAAGCAGGTATTTTACCTGATGACACTATTTATTCTATTGACGGTAAGCCTGTGAAAGGCTGGGATGATTTCCGTGAACGCATTGGAGTTAGTTTAGGAGCAAATGTTACTTTAGAAGTACATCGAAAAGATTCAATTATTTCTTTGTCTGTTGTTCCAAAAGAACTCATGATTCCCAAAAAAGATTCGTCGGATGAAATGATTTCGATGGGTATAGGAGATATCGGCATTTATCCAAGGCATCGAGTGGTCATTCGAGAGGCTCCCGTCGCTGGTTCTAATGCTTATGCGGCTGGGATAAAAATGAATGATACTATTTTGAGTATTAATCAACAGCATATTTCGAGATATGAAGATGTTATTCGAATCATCAACGCCTCAAAATTAGATCCTTTACATTTCCAATTACTTCGTGGAGAAGATACTCTTAATACAGTAGTCAACGCGACTTATAACAAAGAATATGATCGTTATATGATTGGTATTCAAATGGTATATGTCATGTACAAAGAAACACATATAGTGAAGTCTAGTGTACCTGAAGCAATAAAAAAAGCATCGGCTGCTAGTTGGAAAATGACGACAAGTATTTTCCGCTATTTTAAGAAGATGTTCCAAGGTCAAGTCAAAGCAGATGCATTTTCTGGCCCAGTAACTATTGTGGCAGTTATGGGTTCTGTTTGGATGAGCGGCTTCCAAGACTTTTTAATGTTGCTTGCCTTGATTAGTATCAATCTTGGAATTATGAATCTATTGCCTCTAGCGATTACAGATGGAGGATTATTAATGTTTTTAGCGATAGAAAAAGTGCGTGGACGTCCTCTTGCTAGAAATACTCAATTAGTAATTCAAAATCTGGCCATGGCTTTTTTCCTTTCTTTCTTTGTTTTCATTACGTTCCTTGACTTCAACAAGTTAGGGCTTTTCTTAAAGTAGGGTTATATGAATATTCTAGTTATCGGAAGTGGTGGTAGAGAACATGCCATTGCATATGCAGTCAAACAATCTCCATTATGTCAGAAATTAGTATGTGCACCAGGGAATCCTGGTATGTCTTCTTTAGGAGAATGTATTCCAGTTTCTGTTTCTGATCCAAAAGCCATTGCTGATCTTGCCGAAAAAGAAAAAATTGATTTAACCATTATTGGTCCAGAAATACCTCTTGTTGCAGGTGTCGTGGATGAGTTTAGAAAACGTGGCTTACGCGCTTTTGGCCCAATTGCCGCTGCCGCTGCTTTAGAAGGTAGCAAGGCTTTTTCCAAAAATGTGATGAAAAAATACGGCATTCCTACTGCTGATTATGAAACTTTTACAGATTTAGAATCTGCTCAGGCATATTTAAGAGCTCACCCAGCTCCAATTGTTGTAAAGGCTTCTGGTTTAGCTGCAGGCAAAGGGGCGGTGGTATGTTTAACTGATGAAGAAGCTTTTCAGGCTATAGAAGAAATGCTTGGAGAAAAAGCTGTCTTTGGTGAGTCTGGAAAAACGGTGGTCATCGAAGAGTTTATGGAAGGCGAAGAAGCTTCTTTATTTGCTATCTGTGATGGAAAAGATTATGTCCTCTTATCTTCAGCACAAGACCACAAACGAATTTTTGATA
>JAAYXQ010000299.1 GCA_012515825.1 Fibrobacter sp. | reverse complement strand
GACTTAATTCGTTTTTCTGTTGGTATAGAGCATGAGTCAGATATTATAGCAGACTTAGAACAAGCACTTGAAAAAGTCTAGTTGTTCTTTTCTATCCAAGAATTTATATCTTGATCATTTAAAGGTTTAGAATAAAGAAATCCTTGCCCCATATCACATCCCATCTCGATGAGCATTTTTTCTGTTGCTTCATCTTCAATACCTTCGGCAATTATTTTTAATCCTAGATTGTGTGCCAAATTTATTGCTGACTCAACAATGTAATAAGTCCCTTTCATTAAACTTAATTGACGAATAAAAAATTGATCCAATTTAATTATATCAATTGGAAAACGACTTAAGTATGATAAGGAAGAATAACCTGTTCCAAAATCATCAATTGATAATTTAATGTTATGATTTTTAAAACTTCTTAAAATCAAATTGACTTTTTCTGGATTAAACATTAATGAAGATTCTGTGATCTCAAATTCAATACACTCTTTTTTAACATCATATTGTTCTAAGATAAAAGCCACTCGATCTAAAAAACCTGGATTTAAAATATTTTTTGGAGAAATATTTACAGAGATTGTTGGATAGTAACCTTTACTATTAAACTCATGTAACTTATATAAACTTTGATTTAAAACAAAATCCGTTAATGGATGAATCAAATTCGATTCTTCTACAAGCGGGATAAAATCAGCTGGACAAATCATTCCTTTTTCTGGATGATTCCAACGTATTAATGCTTCCATTCCGATGGTTTTTTTTGTTTGTAAATCAATTTTCGGTTGATAATACAATATTGTCTGCTTATTTTGAATAGCTGCAGGAAATTCTCCTAACAATATCAAATTATTTTTTGTTATTGTAATATTATTATCGTTAAAAATGGAAGTACTCATACCACTCTTTTTTGCATAAAGAGTAGCCATATTTGCTTTTTGAAATGGAGTTAATTCAGAATCACTCTTGTCATATTCAGCAAGACCGACTGCAAATTCAGCGTAAAATGGAATGTTATTAATTAAAAATGGTTCACTGATTAAACGATCGATTTGATTTAAACAAAGCCTAGGCTGATCACATTCTATGAGCGCATAATATTTTGAGATATCAGAATGAATAAAGATAAACCTTTCTTCAGTAAATATTTTTTTCATTCTTTCATTTAATTCTTTAATCACTGAAAAACATATTTTCATTCCGAAATTATTAATGATTTCATCAATGTTAATCCAAGAAATAGATACTACATTTATTTTCGTGTTTTTATTTAAAAATGCAGTAATTTTCTTATCCATATATAGACTTACTATATTATATAAACCTGTTTCATTGTTATGAGTAGAAACATAGTGCATTTTTTTAATGTAATCTTTTAAGAAATCACTAAATACGCCAACTGTTGTGCCTACAATAAAAAAGTAAATTGTTCGGTAAAACCAGTTGATAAATAATTGTTTTTCTCCAGTGATTGTATCTATAGGCATTAGTGGACCGAGTAATAACCCACCAACAATTCCAATAAAGCCACCGCCTTTAAAACCCCAAAATATACCTGAAAAAATAATAGGTATATACATCGTATGTGAAAACACATACTTAATACCACCTGTTTGATATACAAATAAATAGATTAATGGTAGACTTGCAATAATAAGTATAGTAAATACAAAACTCATTGATTTACTTGATAATAGAAGTGCTTGAATAGAATTATAATTTTTATTTTCCATAAAGGCTCTCCTCTGCATTTGATCCTCAAAATAGGATAAACCCTATAAAAAAAAGGTTAACTTAATTAAAATAACCTTTTTCAATGCCCCATGTATATGAAATTATTTAATTCTTAAGCCTGCTTCCTTAAAAGCAATCTCATTCTGTGGATTTTTAAGAGCCACATTTGTTAGCCAATCATACTCAGCTAAACCTGTTAAACCTACTTTTGCACAAACTTGTTCTCGAGCTAAATTATAGGCATTTAAGATTTTGATTTTTTCTTGATCAGCAGCCTTTTCTATTTCTTCTGACCATTTTGCACCTAATAAAACTAAGCCAGCACTCGCATCAACATATTGTTTTGCTTTTTCAATAGAAATAACAGTTTGAGGAGGAGGTGGTGTAAATGAAGTAATTTGAACTGGTTCGTTCTTTTTTTCTATGCTAACTTCTGGAATACCAGGTGTTAATTCTTCTTCTTCTTCATTGCAGGCAACTATAAATAAGGAAGCTAAAAGAGCCGCTATTATGAAAATATGCTTCGTCAAAATAGACCTCCTTAAAAAAAATAGCGGTTCAGGGACTTGAACCCCGGACCTGCGGATTATGATTCCGTCGCTCTAACCAACTGAGCTAAACCGCCAAAGTTTCACAAATTTATACATTTTATTTAAAAAAAGCAAGAGATGCGTTATTTCTTTTCTTTTTATTTACTAATAATCAGTATAAAAACACTTTTGTTTCAAAAAAATCATCACCCCATTCAATAATACGCCATGAAGGTCTTGTACTTTTTAAACAAAAATAAGGTGTAAACTCATCTATAAGCATTTGCGTTGAAGGGCAAATATATACTTTTTTATTTCCAAATTCAGCCGTTAAAATGGAATGATAATGGCCAGAAAAAATATATTGCAACTGATTAAACTGGTTTAATACATGTTGAACTTCATCAATATTTTGTAATGCATATTTAGCATCCATAAATCGATGCCCAGCAATACAAGGTGGGTGATGAATAAATAATAAAAATTCTTTATCTTCTTTTTTTGCTTCTTTTTTAAACCATTCTAGTTGTTCTGAAGATATAGAATTAGAAGAACTATCTAAAAAAAATATCGTTTTATTATGTATTTCTTTTTTATAATAGTATTCCCCATTTCTTATATCAGACTCAATATTAAAAATCTGGTTCATTAGATGTACATTATCATGGTTTCCTGGAATAAAACACCATGGTTTTTTATACTGGCTCATTTCTTGAGAAACAAATTCGTAAGCCCCAATATTTCCATCATCAGATAAATCACCTGATAAAACTAATAAATCTAAATTTTCTTTTTCCATCGCCTCTAAGGCTATTATAAAATTTTTTCTGACATCTATTCCCTGAACCAATTCTTCATCTTTCCCAATATGTAAATCGGAAATTTGACCTATTTTAATATTTTCAGGATGAATTTTGCTCATACATATTTTAATGAATTAATAAACATTTCTAATATAACTCATTCAACCTATATATATGATTTTTTTCAACATTTATTATTCATTAATTAACAAAGATCACTTTTTATTACAACTTATAACATTTTTATTTGAATTATTTGTGAAGAGATGTTATAACCATATATTCAACATAAACTAACATTGAAAAAAGTGAATAACTTGCTTTTTTTTTAATACTTTTATCAATTGATTGTGTGTTGTTAAGTTATTGATATTAAATATTTTAGAAAAACAAATAAGCAAATCTATTCACTATTCACACTACTAATACTATTACTACTTATATATATAATAATATTAATAGTATAGATGTTTATAATAGAGTTTCATTGGAAGGCATTACACATCCTCCCTGAAAGTAAGCACCATTTTCAATTATTAATTGTTTAGTTTTTATATTTCCAGTAAATTTTGATGTGGATTCTAATGTTAGTTTTTCAACACATTCAATATTCCCTTTAACAGTGCCAGCTATTGTTGCATTGTTTACTTTGACTTCACCTTCCACAACACCAGTTTTTTCAATAATTAAATCTCCAGCTATATTTATTGTGCCAATAATAGTGCCTGCTATTCTAACATCGCTTTCGCCTATAATGTCACCTTTAACAGTAATACTAGTGCTTATTTGAGTAATATATTGATCTTCATGCTTAGCCATAAAATTCCTCTTAAGTAGTTGAAATAAGTTTTTTTATAAATAAAGGAATCATCTTTTAAAATGGCTTTATATAAATATGGTCTACTAGTTTTTATGGTATTACTAACAAAACCAATAATATCGCCTTTTTTCAACATGTTTCCTTTTTTCTTTTAAATTTAGTTTAAATGAGAGTAGTAAAATATATAACCATTTTCATGATCTATTTCTATAGTAATACCAAATTCATTTTTTTTCTATTAATACCTGCAAATGGTGATATGTAATATATCTTTTCTATTTTCATTTTCTTCAAATATTTTCCATTTATAAACACCATCAAAATCAATTTGAGTATTATAGGATGGTTTATAATTAAATTTTTTTTATCTAATAATGTGTTAATTTTAGATTTTTTTAAAATTATGTAACTAATATAACTTGAAATTTTTTTCATAGTTTTTCCTTTGTCCCATAAAACATAAAATTTAATCAAATATTGCTTATTGAATTTTTTTTGCCTTTTTCAAATGTTCAAAAGGAAACTGAGTTTATATTAAATTAAAAAGATGGTTATTATGGGTGTCTTAAAGAGCTTGATTTTTCGAGTGCGGTACAGCATTTGTCAACTCGGAAGATACATTCTCATTTAAGCAGGCTGTAGTTTACGACAATTAACAGGTGACCTTTGATATTAAGGTGACAATTGTCGATGCCGATACTGGTAAATTTACATATAACCAGTCTTCAGTATTTTTATATGAATGACAATATGCTTAAGGCTCCCACCACTCGTGCAGGTATTTAGTTAAAACGTTTATCTCATTTATAATGTAAATATTTAGTTACATTATAGATTTAAGCAACATTCAAGCAATATTTGTTTAATAGTTGAAATAAGATTCTGGGTCAACAAAGGAACCATTTTTTAAAATGGCATAATGTAAATGTGGTCCACTAGTTTTTCCTGTGTTACCTACAAATCCAATAATATCGCCTTTTTTTACAATGCTTCCTTTTTTCTTTTTAATTGAATTTAAATGAGAATAGGAAGATATATAACCATTTTCATGATCTATATCTATAGTAAGACCTAATTCACTTTTATTTTCAGAAAAAACTACTTTTCCAGAAGCTGTTGCAAAAACAGGGTCTCCAATTTGTGCTGCAAAATCTATACCTTTGTGTTTATTTTCATCATCATATTTTTTACTAATAATACCAACTACTGGTAATATGTTAGGTATCTTTTCTATTTTCACTTTTTCTTCATATGATCTCCATCCATATACTCCATCAAAATCAATTTGAGTTTTATTGGATGGTTTATAGTTAAATTTATTTTTTTCTAATAAAGCGTTAATTTTAGAGTTATCTTTTTCAAAATACGTATCTAATAAAATTTGAATTTTTCTTTCCATTATATAAATCGAATCTAATAATTCAAAATCTTTTTCATATTCTTTTTGTTTTTCGATTAATTCATTATTTAATGCTTTTATTTTTGGATAATTTAAAATAATAGCATTAACAGAAATAATTTTATAAACTAATAACCCAATTCCTATTAAAAAAATAACAGAAAAAATTTTGATCAATAATAACTGTATTTTTGAAATACGAATACTTTTAGATTTTTCTGATTTTTCAGGGATGATTTGTATTATGTATGCGCTTTTTTTCACTGTTATCTATCCATCATTTCTTGAATACGACTTAAATCTTCTAAAGAATAGTAATCTATAATAATACTTCCTTTAGAATAATTTTTTTCTTTAGAATGTAAAGAAACTTTTGTTCCAAAAAATTCAGTTAGTTTTTTGACAAAAGCATTTATGTTTGGATCTATTTCTTGTTTAACAGATTTTGGATTAGAATTTTTTGTTTTTCTAAGATTTTCTACTTCACGAACATTCAATCCTTTTTCAATAATATCCTTTGCCATTTTTTCTGGATCAGTGATATCTGGACTTAATAAAGATCTAGCAGCTCCTGAAGATAATTTTCCTTCTTGTATCCAATTTTGTACTTGTATAGGTAATTTTAAGAGTCTTATACTATTAGTAATAACAGATCTTGATTTACCTAAACTTTTTGATAGATCTTCATGTGTATAACCATGATTTTCAATAAGCTGTTGATAAGATTGAGCAAGTTCAATTGGATTTAAATCAACACGTTGAATGTTTTCAATTAATGCCCATTCTCCCATATTCTTGTCTGAGAGAAGTTCATACACGTATGCATCTATTTCTTCGAGTTGAGCAATTTTTGCTGCTCTAGTTCTTCGTTCACCACTAACAATTTGATAACGACCATTAAATTTTCTAACTGTAATTGGTTGAATTAAACCATGTTGTTTTATGGTTTCAGCAAGTTCATTTATTTCTTCGTCATTGAAAATTTTTCGTGGTTGAAAAGGATTAGGATCAATTAAATCAATTTTGATTTTTAAAATTTCCAAACCATTTTTTTTATTTTCTTCTTCAATGATATTTTTAATTTCTTCACGTTGGTGATCCTTAAAAATATGATCAAGACCTCTTCCTAAAGCTAATGATTTTTTACCCATTATTTTTCCCCATGAAGAATTTCTTCTGCTAATTTTACATATGCTTGTGCACCACTACTTTGAACATCATATAGAATTACTGGTTTTCCATGTGAAGGTGCTTCACTTAGTTTTACGTTTCTAGGAATAATAGATTGAAAAACTTTTTCAGAAATACAGTTTCTAACTTCTTCTGCTACTTGCTTTGATAAGCTAAGTCTTGCATCATACATTGTTAAAAGAGTACCTTCAATTTTTAATTCACTATTTAGATTTTTTTGAACTAATCTAATAGTATTAAATAGTTCAGCTAATCCTTGAAGTGCATAATATTCACATTGAACAGGAATTAACACACTTGTTGCAGCAGTTAAAGCATTTAGTGTTAATAAGTTTAAGCTAGGAGGAGAATCAATAATTATAAATTCAAAATTAGATTTTATAGCATTGATGACTCTTTCTAAACGTCTTTCACGACTCATTACATTAACTAGTTCAATTTCAAGAGCTGCTAAATCAGGACCAGAAGTAATAATTTTTAGAAAATCTAGATTTGTGGATTTAATTGTATTTTTTAGAATTTCGTAAGATAAATTTTCAGGATTTTCTGCCAGGTGAAGAGCTTCATGAATATCTTCATCTTGAACTTCATTAAAACCAACCCCTTGAGATGCGTTTCCTTGTGGATCCATATCAATCAATAAAGTATTTTTTTCGAGAGCGGCAAAACTTGCTGCTAAATTAACAGCAGTTGTTGTTTTACCAACTCCTCCCTTTTGATTGCAAACAGCAATTATTTTAGTCATGCATTCCTCTCATTACAATAGCGTAATGTTGTTGTTCTTCAGGTAACTGGTATTCAGTAATTTTTATACCAGGTTGATTTCTTAAATGATTTACATTATCTAAACTTTTTAAGGTAATGAATAAACCATTTTTTGTTAAACTGTTTTTTGCTCTTTCCCAATCATTTTCAAAAGAAGAAAGAGCTCTACATGAAACAAAGTCTAAATCAGTCAATCCAGACGTTTCAAAACGTTTTCCAATAACGGTAAGATTTTTGAGATGAAGAGATTGTCTTACTTCATTTAAAAAGAGAACGCGTTTGTTTCTTGGTTCTACAGCATAAAAAGTAATATTAGGTAAGACAATAGAAAGAGGTATAACAGGACACCCAGCACCAGACCCCATGTCTGCCCATTTAGTATTATTTTTTAATTCAAAGTCTTTGCTTAAAAATATAAAGGGAACTAGAGAATCTGTTATATGTCTTGAAATAAATTTTGGGGCATCATTTTTTGATATTAAATTTGTTCTTTCATTCCATTCCAAAACTAGATCTGAATAAAGATATAGTTGTTCTAATGTTTCTTGAGATAAAGAAATATCAAAATCAGTTAAAAATTTTTGTAGGAGAATTTCTTGTGTAGGGGAAAAATAATGTTTCACGTGAAACAATTTAGATTAAGATCATTTATAAAACAATGAGTAGTAAAAGCCTAATAAGTGAATAAATACTATTTTTGTTAAAATGATGTTAATATCTCCATACTATTTAACAAGTATTATTTTTTCATGTTTATACTTGTTTAAGAATTATTGATAATGGTGTATTACAAAAATCAATTATCATAATTATTTAATAAACACAGGATTTATCTGTTAGGATAATAAAATGAATTATAAGTGAATTGACGCTAAGAGTAGTTATCAGTTTTAAAATTACTGTTAAGTATTAACATGATGTTTTATAGTGTTAATTTAATCTAGAAAAAATTTTAAACATGATATCGGCTTGTTCATTTTGGTAAATACTGAATAAATCTATTTATTGGATTGCTTCCTTATATTAATTAATAATTGCGTAAATTAAATTTTAATAAATGATAATTATTTTAAAAAACAAGCGGGGAAAAATAATTAAATTGCTAACAGTATTAATTCCATCAAAGGTTAATTTTGTGGATAGTTTGTGGAATAAAGAATTAACAATAATTAACTGTATTATTTAATGTTTCACGTGAAACATTGATAAAAAAAAGAAGAATGTTAATATTTATTTTATTAAAGATGAAAAAAAGAATAAAAGCGTAAAAAAAAGAAAAAAAAGAAAGTATATAAGTTTTACGTAATATTAATAGATTTGTTGATGTTATGTTGATAAATTGAATTAATTAAGCTTTTTCCTAAAAAGCGGCGATGGGTCCATCCATACCATAGCTCATTATTTTCATTAATTAATTCTTCGAGCCATTGATGAAATTGTGGATAGATTGTATTTAAATTATTCTCTATTAGTTTTATTTCTTTAGCAAATAAAATTCTTTTATTTCCTTCCTCATGAAGATGGCAAAAATAAATGGGTGTATTTGGTCGATGTTTTAATATGAATTCAGGAATAGGATTACATAAAACAGGCTTTCCAAGAAAAGTGGATTGTATTGGTTTTGATTTTCTATAATCCTGATCGGCAATTAAACAAAACAATTTACCTTCATCAATCAGATTTAAAATATTCTTAGGATTATTAATGAAAAAAGAATAACTTTCGTTATTTACGGCTCTAATTTTATTTTCCAAAATGTTATTCAAAAATAAAGGTTTTATGGGGGCATAACTTGCTTTTAATGGAATTCCCATTTTACAAAGCCATGGTCCAATTGCTTCATAGTTTCCGTAATGAGCTGTCATAAATAAACCACCAGATTTCATTTTCTGGATTGTGTCTTGACTAGAGGTGTCAATTGAAAAATCTAAATCATTATAAAAAAAAGGATAGTTTATAGTTTTGCTAGGAACTTTTTTATAAGGAGTATTGCTGCTTAAAAAATCAACAGCATGAATTGATAAATGCGTTAATAGTTTTTTATAAAAATTATTGGCGTCTTTAAGAGAATGCTCACTATATATATATAGGTAATTCGCAAAAACAATTTGCTTTTTCCATTGCACGAAATAGAGTAAGAAAAAGAGAATAGATGAAAAAAGAAAACGTGTGTGCTTCATAATAAAATCGGCTCAAATTTATAATTTAAAATAGAAAAGTAATAATTGATTACTATTAGTATTGTATCGCATGAATTAATTTGTTTCTGTGATTAAATCTTGACGTTCAGGATAGTTATATTTTGTTTAATCAAAAAATAGAATTTTTATTAAGATTAAAGTAAACTCTATTACAATTCATTATTTAGGAACAAATATGCGTTTTTCTTTTTTTATTATTTTTCTTTCACTGATGATGTTTTTTGGAAGATCCTTTGCTCAAAATGATATGGATTCTCAAG
>JAAYXQ010000284.1 GCA_012515825.1 Fibrobacter sp. | reverse complement strand
GGGGCTAATGTATTACGTTTCTTGCCACCTTTAAATGTAAGTGCTGCAGAAGTAGAAGAAGCTCTTGCTAAACTTGATCGCACATTTGCAAAAGTAGTTTAAGGTCTATTTTTCTCTAAGGAGGATTTATGCCTCAGAAAATGATTCTGTGTTTAGTCGTATTCGGGCTGTTTTTGAATGCTTGTGATTCAAAGTCTAAGCGTGATGAAGAAAAAAATCGTCATGTCTTTTCTATGACCAAGTTTGTGTCATGGTATGGCGTTCAAAAAAATAAGACAGAACAAATTCCTGATGCATCAGCCTCTTTAGATACAAACTCTTCTATTGATACTTCTCTATCAAACGAAGTATCTCTAGTCGATTCTTCCATTGTAAAGTCATCCTCTTCTACTGCAAAAATAGAAGAACTTCAGGCGAAAATTGATTCGTTCTATATCATCGTAGAAAACACCTCTGGATCGGGGATGTATTTCATCGGTGATACCGTTTCTCTTTTCCCACAAGATAAGCTAGATTCTGGATTATGTTTTGATGAATGGGAAGTCTCTGATTCAAAATACCTCATCACAAATGATCTTTCAGATACGGCAAAAGTAGTTGCTGTAAAAGATTCATTAAAAGTCAAAGCAGTCTATAAATCTTGTTATGAAGGCCTAGAAAGCGTAGTGATTGGAAATTTGAAGTGGACTACACGGAATATGAATATCTGGACTTTCTCTGGCTCTTGGTGTTATGAGAATAAACGGAAAAATTGCAAGCGTTATGGGCGATTATATGATTTTGAAACCGCTCAGAAAGTTTGCCGTTCTGGATGGCGTTTACCTACGGATGCAGAATGGAATTCCTTAACACAGGCCGCAGGAAATGATCCTGGAACAAGATTAAAATCAAGAGAAGGATGGATAGCCGAAGATGGTTCCACTAATTCAAATGGAATAGACGCTATTGGTTTTGCAGGCCTCCCTGCAGGGATTTTTTACGAAGGGAACTTCTTGTACGAAGGCGTTTATGCTTATTACTGGACTGCCACAGAATCAAATGCGTCGATGGCTTGGTTTAGAAGCTTAAGCTATGACAACAACGAAGTTTATCGCCATTCGAATTATAAACAAGCGGCATTTTCTGTGCGCTGCGTTCAAGATATTTAGAAATATTCAATACAACGTGTATCAGTTTTTTTGTGGCAAATCTTTACGCCACATTTATAAAATAGTTTATAATACAAAAAAGCCCTTGTCATCATGGGGTATGAAGACAGGGGCGATGCAATTCAAGCAAAAGTGTCGCTTGGATTTTTTTATATCAATATCTTACTTGAATTCCACTTTTGGAGCCGTTGTCGCAGCAGCGTCAGCAGCAAAAGGAATTTTAGGAGTAGCTCCAGCAAAGCCTGCAATGATATTTGTTGGGAACTGACGAATGAGCGTGTTGTATTCCTTCACGATTTCGTTATAACGCTTACGTTCCACTGAAATGCGGTTCTCTGCACCTTCTAATTGCACGCGTAAATCTTGGAAGCCTTTGTTACTTTGTAAGGTAGGGTAGTTTTCTGTCACCATTAATAAACGTTGTAAAGCGCCACCTAAAGAAGCTTGGCTTTCTTGGAATCGTTTCATAGCGACTTCATCGTTTAACATATTTTCATCGACTTTAACAACGCCTCCCATCCGACTTCTTGCGTCTACGACTTCAGTGAGAGTACTTTTTTCAAAGTTAGCTTCTCCTTGAACAGAGGCTACAATGTTTGGAATAAGATCAAAGCGACGTTGGTAGGCGTTTTCTACCTGAGCCCATTTTTCTTTGACGGATTCATCAAAGGCGATGATTTTATTGTAAGCACCTATGGCTCGAACACCAACTAGGACGCCAATAATAGCGATAACCGCTATGATAATGAGAATGATTTTTTTCATTGGATCTCCATAGAATCAATTATGTTAACAGTTTTTGTTAGAGCAAAAATATAGTCATGAGCACGCTTTGTGACTTCTTTTTCATCTCGAGTGGGGGGCTGTATTTTTAAGAACGGATATTCTTCATAAACCACTTCATGAGATTCTGGGTAGCTCTTATGATTGAGAAAATAAACACCATAAAATAAAGGCAATACTTGACGTTCGGCGTCTAAGAAAAAGTCTAAGAGAGTCTTGCCTTGCTTCATATAGACAAAATGGCGCCTCAATTGAATGAGTTGCCCGCGAAGTTCTCTTTCGCATTGCAAACGAAGTGCTTGAAGATCTATAGTGAAATTAGGTAAAGGATCTTCTCCTAAAATACAAGCATGCCGATTAGCGATATGCAAAAATTCTAAGGGGAAAGCGTCTTTAGATTGTTCGATACTTTCTTTTGTGAAAAAGAATCCAAACGAAACGCCTGTTTTAGCTGCACTTTTTAAAAGCCCTTGAAGAGGTTCTAAAGATTCAGGAGAGTTGTCTTTTAATATAAAACTCATCTCCCAATTTTCCTTAAAAGGGTTAAAACCAGGCATGAGGCAATCGCCGTGTAGAAAAGCAGAAATCAAATTGCTGCCGAGTGCTTCAAGTAACCACTCCTTCCACATGGACGATTCAAATTCAGAAATACTTAAAATACGTTTCATAAAATCTCCTACCAAGAACCACCGGAACCACCGCCACCAAAGCGTCCACCGCCAAAGCCGCCGCCAAAACCACCACTTCGCCCACCACCAAAGCCGCCGCCACCACGACCAGAACTTCTTCCCATTTGGCTAATAATCATTAAATAGAGAATATTTCTGCCCGTTTTGGTAAAAAGCAAAAAGAGAATCAATATAAAAATGAAAAAAGCTTTTATAAAAGAAAACTCTCCTTTTTCTTCTGGAGAAGCTGCAAGCGATACATTCCCTAGATTGAGCGTGACTTCTTTTTCTTTGGCAACGTGAGACGCTAAGGCCCAAGCTAATGATATAACGCCTTCGCCATACTTGCGTTGCCTAAATGCTGGAACTAATGTTTGCTGTTGTATCTTTTCTACTAAAACATCGGGTAAATAGGGCTCTGCTCCGTAACCGACTTCTACACTGCGGCGTTTTTGATTCATGGCTACAAAAATAAGAATGCCTTCATCAACGCCCTTTTTCCCTATTCCAAAAGATTCAGCTGTTTTGAGCGCAAATTCTCTGGGGTCTTCATCTCCAATGTCTTGATATAAAGCAGCCGCAAGGCCTACACCTGTTTTGTTATAAAGTTCTTGTGCAATAAGATTAAAAAGTTCAGTTTCTTGCGTGGTAAGCAAGCGATTTTCATCGAATACATAAGAATTGACAGGTGGCCCAGAAAATAAAAAGGACGCAAAAAATAGTAGGAAAAACCAGATACGACTCATAATTTCAAGATAGAATTATTCTGTGCACAAAAAATTAGCTTGAGCAGAAAAATCATTCAAATCTACTTGATCTAAGAATTTAAGAACAGCTTTGTATTCTGTCTTAGCAATGATTTTATCTTGTTTTAGAAAATGAATTTGAGGCCCTTTTAATTGAAGAGAAACAGAATAAGAAATAATGTTATTTTTACCTGCTTTCATTGCTTTTTGAATTTCAGAAGTGATCTTGGCTTGAATTATACTTGCTTTACTTTCAGGATTATGGAAGAACGAATAAGAGGCAAGTCGATTTTCAATTTGATTGCAAATGTTGATCGTTTCTTGACAAGATAAACGATAAAAGCATTTTGTTTTTTTCGTCTTATATTGTATTTCGAGAGTTTTATCTAACCCAGTCTTTTTTAGGATCATTAGTGGAAAGTTGGATGCCACTTGAATTACATATGGCCCTTGATCAAAATTGACATTCTTTAAAGAAAAAGATACTTCGCCAGCCTCTTTCGTATAGCGTTCACCAAGCGTTTTATTGTTTTGCATTACATAAATAGGAAAGTTTGGAATAGGACCTTCTTTATCAGAAACGTAAACAGTAAATGTGGGTAAAATAGGGGTGGTAATTTCGTACTCTTGTGGATCTTTAATAGATACGGTAATGTTCGAAAGTTTTTCTATAAGAGTCCGTTCTAATTCTTGATCGATACTAGATAAAGAAAAAGAACTATCGATAGGGTAAAATTCAGCAAGAGATTCTAATAAAGGAGGGTGTTTTAGAACTAGCATTCTTAAAGAGGTGAGTTTTTCAAAGGCATCGGCATATCGCTTC
>JAAYXQ010000283.1 GCA_012515825.1 Fibrobacter sp. | reverse complement strand
TAGAAACGGATTCCTGCCCGTAATTGTCTATAAATACAGTTTGAGGCCGAAGCATGCAGTTCTGAATTTCGCTTAAAGCTGGATCAGCATAGAGTTCTTTCATGATATCCATCGCTTTTGACAGCATCCCGATTTTTTGAGCCCTTATAGTATACTCAACATTAGCCATATATCCACCCTGATCAACAAAAATTGAATCCAGTTTGACTGTTATATTTTCACCACCAAATTTTTTAACAATCTGGCCGATTTTCTCTTCTCGTGTTAAAGGGGCAGATGTAGCAGAGGTATTAGGAGAAGTTGATGTTGATGTTTGTTCTGGTTTATTAAAAAAATAACCAATAAGAGCTAAAACCACAAACGCTATGCTTGAATACAGAATATTGCGGACAATTTTTGGTAATTTTGTTTTTGGTGCTGACATGGAGTCCTCCTGTTTTGGAATATTTGTGAACCTACCCCGAAACAGCACCAATAAAAAAGGCGCAGCTTCACATCATTTCGGTTCAAGGTACTGGCATACCTACTCCACAAAACGAAGGAAGTGCGCCCGTTATGGACGCACCTTTCCCTCAGTTCTGTGGAGTTAAAAATTGCCAGTTTTTGAACCAGAACAAGGTAAGTGTGTTTATTTTTCGCTACTGAATTAACGTTTTTTTATCCGATGTCCTCCTTTGAACAATAGTTTAAATTAAAATACGTTCCATTTTTCCCAAAAACATAGAAATTCATGCAGATTTTTTAAATTTTTTCGATTAAATAGAGGCCGAAAGAAGGTATTTAATGTAATTTAAAATTCTGTTCAAAATTTAATTTTTACTGTTTCTCAGTGTAAGAAGGCAATAATGGCAAAAGCTAAAGAAGTAAAACCACAGGAAGAACCCATCGAAAAACAGCTCTGGAAAGCTGCCGACAAACTCCGTAAAAATATTGATGCCGCCGAATATAAGCATATCGTTTTAGGATTAATATTCCTTAAATACATTTCTGATGCATTTGAAGACCTGCACCAGAAACTCTTATCTCAAAAAGGGGAATATGCAGGTGCAGACCCGGAAGATAAGGACGAGTATAAAGCTGAGAACGTCTTTTTTGTTCCACCTTCCGCCCGCTGGAGTTTTTTGCAGTCACACGCAAAACAACCCACTATCGGAAAAACTGTTGATGATGCAATGGATGCAATTGAACGGGAAAACGCCTCCCTTCGTGATGTATTACCGAAAGTATTCGCTAAAGGCAACCTTGATCCCACTAACCTTGGCGGTTTAATCGATTTAATTGGAAATGTCGCCCTCGGCAATGCCAAAGCCCGAAGTGCTGATGTCCTCGGCCATGTGTTTGAATATTTCCTTGGTGAATTTGCGCTTGCCGAAGGTAAGAAGGGCGGACAATTCTATACACCACGCAGTGTTGTTGAGCTGCTTGTCGAAATCCTCGAACCGCATAAAGGCAGAGTTTTTGACCCCTGTTGCGGTTCTGGTGGAATGTTTGTGCAATCCGAAAAATTCGTGGCAAACCATCAGGGAAAACTCAATGATATCTCCATTTATGGTCAGGAGAGCAACCAGACAACATGGCGACTGGCAAAAATGAATCTCGCCATTCGCGGTATCGACAGTTCACAGGTAAAATGGAACAATGAAGGTTCTTTCCTCCATGATGCACACAAAGACCTGAAAGCCGATTATGTAATAGCTAATCCGCCTTTTAATGACAGCGACTGGAGCGGTGAACTGCTCCGCAATGATGGCCGCTGGAAATTTGGCACGCCTCCTCCCGGAAATGCCAACTATGCCTGGATACAACACTTCCTTTATCATCTCAGCCCCAGTGGTATTGCCGGA
This sequence comes from Fibrobacter sp., assembly GCA_012515825.1. Classification (GTDB taxonomy): domain Bacteria; phylum Fibrobacterota; class Fibrobacteria; order Fibrobacterales; family Fibrobacteraceae; genus Fibro-01. The sequence goes on along the minus strand of JAAYXQ010000283.1, from coordinate 2,438 downwards.
TTTGTTCTGGCAAAAGGTTCTCTGACATCTAAAACATCCGGTGAAGGAGAAATACGCAAAGCACTGGTTGAAGCCCGTCTGGTGGACTGTATTGTAAACCTGCCCGCAAAACTGTTCTTAAACACACAGATTCCAGCCTGTCTCTGGTTCTTAAGCCGCAACAAGGCTAATGGTGGGTATCGTAAGCGCACCGACGAGATACTGTTTATTGACGCTCGTAACGAAGGCCACCTGATTAACAGACGAACAAAGGAACTTTCTGAAGAAGATATACAGAAAATTGCCGGAACGTACCATGAATGGCGGAAATTGAAAGGAAAGTATGCAGACATAAAAGGATTCTGCAATTCCGCATCTGTTGAACGTGTAAAGGAACTCGATTACGTTCTCACTCCCGGACGGTATGTAGGGCTGCCGGAAGAAGAGGATGAGTTCGATTTCAAGGAACGTTTTACCAGCCTTAAAAAAGAGTTCATGGAGCAGTTGAAGGAAGAGGAAAGACTGAATAAAGCGATTTTGGAGAATTTGAAGAAAGTGGAAAATGTCTGAACCGTGATTAGAAAGATTATAGGATTACCATGATTAAAATAAATCAAGTTCATCATAATCAAGTTCATCAGGAGAATCATGAAAATCACGGTTCAGACAATGTGGAAAGTGAAGCTGGTATGAGTGAGTGGAAGGAATGTAAACTTGGCGACATTGCATCATCTAATCTGAAAAGTATTACAAAAGATTACTCTTATGAGACAATCTACTACTTAGATACAGGTTCAATTACCTGCGGGAAATTGGAATCTTATCAAAAATTGTCTCTTGGTGACTCACCAAGTAGAGCAAAACGTATCGTTTCTGATAATGACATTGTTTATTCGAATGTACGTCCAATTCAACGGCATTACGGTATAATAAAGAATCCACCGGAAAACCTTATTGCTTCAACAGGGTTTTCAGTAATATCAGTTGATAAAACCAAAGCAGATGCAAGATTTGTTTATGATTTTTTGACATCAAATGAAATTGTCGAATATCTTGATTCAGTTGCAGAAGGTTCAACATCTGCATACCCTTCATTAAGACCAGCAGATATTGACAATTTAACTATCCTCCTTCCCCCTCTGCCCGAACAAAAAGCCATAGCCTCCGTTCTCTCGAGTCTCGACAATAAAATAGACCTGCTCAACCGGCAGAATAAGACACTCGAAGCTATGGCAGAGACGCTTTTCCGGCAGTGGTTTATTGAACCATGCAAGGATGGATTACCGCAGGGGTGGCGGGAAGGTTCACTTTTCGATGTTATAGAGTTGCACTATGGGAAAGGATTAAAAACAGAAGAACGGGCAGGTAATGGCTACCCTGTAGTAGGATCCAGTGGAATAGTAGATTATCATTCTGATTTTTTGGTAGAGGGCCCCGGAATCGTTATTGGACGGAAGGGCACACTCGGTAAGGTAATCTACCTTTGGGATAGTTTTTATCCTATAGATACAACCTATTATATAAAGTCAAAAATAGAATCTGCTGGTTTATTATATGAATATTTCCTGTTAAAAACTATCAACTTTGAAGATATGAACACAGATTCAGCAGTACCGGGATTGAACCGAGATATTGCATTGTCAACTGAAATTCAAATTCCACCAAAACATAATGTTTATAAATTCAATGATTTGGCTGTAACATTTACAAATAAACTCAAGAACAACTTAGACAAGATACACATTTTAGAAAAGCTCCGCGACACCCTTCTTCCAAAACTGATGTCTGGCGAAGTGCGGGTGACAGTATGAATACTCCATCATTTCGCGATCAGCAAGAGGAAATACAGAAAAAATGGCGGACATCAAACATTTCATCATCTGAATTTGGCTATCAAAACGGTGAGCAATACGAGCATATTATTCCTCGTAACCTATGGCATGAAACACTTTGGCCTGAAATACGGAAAAAATTACCGGAATATTTGTCAAAAAATAAAATTAAACCGCACACTGGTACTCATAACCTTCTCAGTTCCTGGGTTCTATGTGCAAATCTATACTTCGCAGTAGAAACCATACCCGTTTTCAGATCACTCATGCTCGGTTTTTTACGACAATACATTTCTGATGCAATTAAGGATATTACCAAAGTTGAGTTGGAGTATAGCCATGCCACTCTCAGCCCGGAAAAATTGCTTGGTGAGAAAAATGGTATGAGAGGGTCTGGGCAGACATCTCCCGACGTAGCTTTCATCGTTCAAACAGAAGCAGGAAATGGCCTGATACTAACTGTATGTAAATATACCGAGCATAGTTTTTACCCTTGTTCTGCACGAAGGACAACGAGCAGTGAAGGAAAGTCTGCAAATCCTGATCCCAAACGCTGCCTTAATCCCGCAATCAGTTATGATTTTCATTCAAACTGTCACCAAACTGAATGGGACAGAAAATATTGGC
>JAAYXQ010000282.1 GCA_012515825.1 Fibrobacter sp. | reverse complement strand
TTTCATTTGTCAAATTAAGCTAGAAATAATCTAACCCTGATACATTCTCAAGAAAGACCTCCAACGGAGTCTTGTAGTTTAAAGATTTTCTAGGTATTTTATTCCTTCGGACTGCTACAGAAGAAATAAACTGTTGGTTAACTTCGTTGAAGTCCATTTGTTTAGGTAGCCCATCTTTTCGTAGGAGACCATTTGAATGTTCATTTAATCCTCGTTGAGATGGACAGCCTGGATCTGCAAAGAAGATCGATACATCTTGTTGATTACTTAAGCTTTTCCAATTAGAAAATTCTTTGCCACAATCAAAGGTGATCGACTTAAAGATATTCTTGGGCAGTTGTTTAAACCAATTATTTAATGTAAATTCAATGTCTTCGGCCTTACGGCCAGGGGTTTCCAAAGCAATGATCAGTTTAGAGACTCTTTCGGCTAAAGTAATCACAGCGCTTTTGTGGTCTTTACCTATGATGGTATCACCTTCCAAATGTCCGAATTCATTTTCGAACGTTGGGTAAGCTTTCGAACGGTCTTCCAAGCTTCTTTTATCAGCTTGTTTTCCGCGTGTTTCTTTATGACCATCTGGTTTGCGTTTGCCTTTCATCGGTAAAGTGGTGACATCAAAGATTGGGCTGTCTTTAAAACGCCTGTAGAGCGTGCGCATCGTGCATCCTAAATCGATTTCGCCTCGACCAATGATGACATCTGGGGTCCATCCTTCTGAAACTTTGTCTTTAATGTATTGGGTTTGCTTCCTTGTAAAAGTCTTTTTCTTTGCGCCACACTTTGATTTATTCTGTTTATACTGATCAAAGTACTCTATAACAGTTCCGCCTTCCTTTAGGAAGGTAACGACATTATAGACAGGTTGATTCGATCGACCGATTTTCTGAGCAATTTTATAAGGTTTCAATCCAGTTTCATAATAAGTTTCTATCCAGCTAAGTTCTTTCATGGTAAGATGTGTGTAGGCCATTTGTGGTCACTCCTCTAATTTTCGTGGTTGGAACTTGGTGAGAGTGTATCACAAATGGTTTTTTATTTTTCTAGCTTAATATTACAATTCAAGTAATAAAATAAACTCAAGATTAATTTTTATTAGTTAGAGATTAACGGTTTAATTTCTAAAGAAAAAATAAATTTAATTTTAGATGGAGAAGATATATGGTATTTAATTTTGATCAGCTGGCTGATAGAAAAAGCGACAATTCTAAAAAATGGGATAGAGAATTTAATGAGGGTTACTTTGGCAAGCTGCCAGATGAATATATTTCTATGTGGATAGCGGATTTAGATTATGAAATTACTCCCATTATTCATAAGAAGATTGAAGAGATTGTTGACAAGAAGACTTATGGTTATATTTATTTTTATGACGAATTATTTGAAGCCATTAAGCAATGGCAGGGGAATAAAAGTGATTTTTCATTAAATAATGAAATGATTTCTCTGAATTTTGGTATTGTATCCGCTCTATATGTAACTGTGCAGGCTTTTTGTAGAGAAGGAGACTCGATCATTATTAACTCTCCTGTTTATAATCCTTTTAGGGTAGCCGCTGAAGTAAATCATATTGGAGTGTTAGAAAATGAGCTAGAAGTGGATCAAGAGTATCGCTATCAGATTAATTTTAAAAACTTAGAAGAATTAATAGTAGAACATCAACCAAAGATTCATATTCTTTGCAACCCACATAATCCAGGGGGACGAGTTTGGTCCAAAGAAGAACTTCAAAAAATCGCTGACTTATGTCTAGAAAATAATGTTATTTTGGTCTCCGATGAAGCTCATGCTGACCATATCAACCAGGGTCAATTTACATCTGCGTTAAGTTTGGATAAAAAATACACAGATAATTTAATTGTCTTAAATTCTGCTAACAAAGGATTCAATTTTGCGGGCTTGAAGATGGGTTATAATATTATTCCTAATCCAGATATAAATAACCTGTTCAAACAACAACTTAAAAAACAAGGGATTTTAGAACCTAATATCTTTGGGGCAGCAGCTTTGTGTGCCAGTTATACAAATGAAGGTAAAGAATGGTTAGAAGCTTCTTATGATTATATGGTTCAAAATTATGACTGGGCATCTTCCTATTTATCTCAAGAAGTTCCTGAATTAAAAATCACTCCACTGGATTCAACCTATTTAATGTGGTTAGATGTTTCGTCGCTTGGAATGAATGGAGATGAAGTTGTAGAAAGATTAGCTCAGGAAGAGGGGATTTTATTCCAGCCAGGATCTTCATTCGGCCAAGCTGGTATTAATCATATTCGAATAAATCTGGGAACATCAAAAGAAGTTGTGCAGAAATCTTTTCGGAAATTTGCGGATTGGTGCCAGAAAAACAAAAGGTAAGGAGGGATTATTTGATTGTCGCAGAAAAACTAGGTAAACATTTTGATGATTTTAAAGTTTTGAATGATATCAGCTTCCAAATTGAAGAAGGCGATATATATGGCCTGATAGGTATGAGTGGGGCAGGAAAATCTACTCTATTAAGATGTATTAATGCTTTGACCCCCTATCAAGAAGGCTCTTTAAAGGTTTTTGGCAAAGAGGTTAAAAGTCTTGAAGATAAAGAATTGCGAGATTTTCGTCGTGATATAGGTATG
>JAAYXQ010000281.1 GCA_012515825.1 Fibrobacter sp. | reverse complement strand
GGTTTCAGAAGTATATTCTCGACACAAATACATCGCCATCTTACGAGGTAAAGAAAGAGATTGATTTTGTTTTTTTGAAGACAATAAAGATGAGTCTACCCCAAAAGTAGAAGCTGTTGTTTCAATAATATGCTGCGGAGTTAAAGAAGGCGATTCTATATTAGCTGATATATGAGCCAAAGATTGTATAAAATCGAGGGACAATGTTTTTTTCATCAATTCCTGATTGGCTCTCATTTTTGAAATAAAACCTTCTAATTCACGTACGTTTGAAATAGGAAGAGAAGCAATACACCGAAAAATCGATTCTTCTTCCTCTTTTGGGAAAGAAAGATCAGATGCTTTATTCTTTAATATTTCGAGTCGAGTCGAATAATCAAGAGCATCTATAGATACGGTAAGCCCCTCTTCAAAACGAGAAATAAGCTTTTCAGACATTTGCAAAAACTCAGCTGGTTTTCGATCACTACATAAAATGACTTGCTTATGATGTAACCTAAAAGAATCCAATAAATGGAGTAGTAATTCTTGTGTGTGTTCTTTCTTTTCTAAGATGTGAATATCATCTAAAAGTAATATATCGGCTTTTTCATAAGTCTCAGAATAATGAGCGATCGCTTTCTTCTTTTCTTCAAATGATCCTTTATAACGTGCGACAGCATCATTTAAGAATTGTTCTGCGTTACGATAGACGATATGATCCGAAGTACGATGGGCCAATAAATAACGGGCCATTGATTGCATTAAATGTGTTTTGCCTAAGCCCGTGGAACCATAGAGATATAGAGGATTCATACTCTTTTCCCCTGGATTTTGAGCTATCGCCATACTTGTTTTTAAGGCAACTTCGTTACAATGCCCCTGTATAAAATTATCAAAAGAATAATGACAGTAAAGTGAAGGAAGTTCTTTTTTGGTGTGAGAGACTTTAGGCTTTTTGGGAAGAGGAACGGCTTGTAGATTTAATTGAGGAATCTCTATTTTACGATCTACATTAGCTATACTAACTTTATACCCTTCTATAGCAGGGTCAATTTTACGAAGAGTCGTTTCAACTAAAGCTTTATAATGCGATTCTAGCCAATTTTGCCTAAAATGATCTGGAGCAATTAATTTAACAAATGAGCCTTCAATTCCTGCAAATTGAAAAGCTTCTAAAAAAGCAAAATCAACTGGATTATCCGATTCTTTTTCAAGAACATCTAATAAGTTTTGCCATACATTAACATGATCTAAAACACTAAATATATTTTCCACAGCCAATCCTAAAAACAACACTATCGAGAAATAAAAGTTTAACAGAAAGGAATGTAAAAAAAGGATTTTGAAATAGATCTATTTTTCTTTTTTTTATATAAAAAAGGCTTTTTTTTGTCAAAATCGCTATTTCTCTTTTTTTTGTGAATTTAGAAGTACTCATGATCAAAATGCACACGAAGCATTCGCTATACGTCACAAATATCTAAACATCTTATTCACATAAAAATTTCTTCAAAGGGCTTGACATGGAAATATAAAATATAGGTAAAAAAAAACCTCTGAATTAGAGGTTAATTTACATAGAATTTATTTTTGCTGGTGAAAATCTTGAAGCATTTTTTCTATCGCAGGGATAATTTCTTGACTAACGCGATCTAAGTATAAGCACTGCAACAAGATAGCTCTATTACGATGTTTCTCAGCATAAACCTTAATCCAATGACTTACTATTTCTTGACGATTCTGACACCCTTCTTTAATATTCTTACGAATAAAATCACTTTGAGCATTCATGTAATGCCGCATATCAAAAGGCAACTTCCGGTCTTGGATGAATAATTTAATTAAGTCTATGGTTTCAATTCGTTCAGCAGAAGAAGCTCGTCTCTTTTCAATAAAGTCATACAGTTCTCCGATGTGGCGCTTAAAAAAAGGAATCACATGATCTTTAAGATCATAACAGCAATCTCTTTCGTCAATTTCCATTTCTCTATCATCGAAATTTTGCATATCTAAAATTTATGTTAGAATTACAAATTTGTCTTTTTCTTTATAAGAAAAGCATAAGAAAAGTGGTCTGAATTGACTTTTTCATCCGTTTGAATCAAAGAACTTCCGTTTGTACCAGGGTGTAACCTTTCTGTAAGATTTCCGTCTGCATTTTGTATATGAGAGATACGACATGGAAAAATGCCCTGAGGCGTTAATAACTCAAAAGAATCTGACGCGTCAAATGGGTTTTTCACCTTAAAAAAGCATCGCCCTTCAGTTGCATTATATTCCATTATTTGAGCCGCCACACAACCATGATTGGAAGCCACATGAGTTGCTTCATAATTTTGAGGTAAAGGCCCCTTAAAACCAAAACCAGGCATCCAACCGCGATTGTCAGTCAACATCAAAGCATGTCTTGCCTCTTCAGGAATCGGTTTACCTAAAGCACAAGCATCTATCGCTAAACGATAGGCGTGAATCACTTGAGATAAATAATAAATGGAACGAGTTCGACCTTCTATTTTATAAGACGCAATCATATCGCCTTCCATTAATGCAGGCAGCCCTTCTAAGGCACAAAGATCTCGACTACTCATAAAATAAGTGCCCCAAGAGTCTTCATCTAATTGAATGGGAGGTAAATCTTCTTTATCAGAGCGTTGTAGACTAAACGACCCTTGATGCATTTGATATGAATCCTCTTGCACATCAGCATTAGCATATAACTTATAGGGCATTCGACAAGAATTATTGCACGCCCCTTGGTTCGCATCTCTATGAGAGACCCAATTAGATAGCATGCAGCGACCAGACATTGCCATACAAACAGAGCCATGAACAAAAACTTCTAGTTCCACCTCTGGAACGCGTTTATGAATTTCTTGAACTTCTTCTAATCGAAGTTCTCGGCTTAAAATAATACGTTTGATTCCCTGTTCAGCCCAATATTTAGCAGTAAGCCAGTTGGTGGTATTGGCTTGTACAGATAAATGGAGTTCCTGCTGTGGTACTTCTTTACGCAGAAAGCCAATAATTCCAGGATCAGCCACAATCAATGCATCTGGTTTTAGTTCAATCGCAGCAAGCAATGCCTTTTGAAAGGATTCGACCTTTGTATTTCGAGCAATGACATTACTTGTCAAATAAAATTTCTTCCCTGCTTTTCGGCAAAGAGAAATTCCTTCCGCTAAATCATCTAAATTCTTAAATCCATTTTCTCTAGCTCGTAAAGAAAAAGCAGGTTGCCCAGCATAGACAGCATCAGCACCATAAGCTAAGGCATAAGAAAGACGAGTCAGGTCTCCTGCAGGAGCTAATAATTCTTTCTTTGTATTTTGTAAATCGTTTACCATTTAAATCCTAAACGGGTATAAATTTTTTCGTCGTGAAATAATGTGATTTGAAGTAAAAAAGCCACGTACTGACCATCATAACTTAGTGATGGCGATAACGAGTATTCCATTTTAGCACCATCAATAAATTTCTTTGGAAGATTCATATGATTACTTGTTGGAGTAGTATCATTCACAGCACTTCCATAATCATCTCCCTTCCATAACCACTGAGAATGAAAGCTTAAATTCCAAGTAGAATTAAAACGGCTATAAATAGTCCAATCAATAGTCTGACTATTTGGCCCACTTTGATTGCCTAATGGATAACCTAAATGAGCCAGTTGTGCTGTGCTTGGATGAAAATGGCTATAGACATAAGGCTCTACTCGAGCATACTCTACAATAGAACCTAATTCTAATAAACGATTCCAAATTCTAAAATCATGCCCTAACTGTAAGCCAGCCATCCACGCCCACTTGGCTTCGATATTATCGTTTCGAATTAAACTAACTGGACTTTCCATATCATCTAAAAAGAACTCGCTATAAATACGCCCAGTGTTCAAAAAATGATAAGCGACATCAAAAGAAAGAGAACCATTATTTGAGTTTTCTGAATAATTTCCTTTTTCCATAAACAAAGGAACAATAGGAACAAATAGCCAAGGCCTGTTATTATCGTACAAGACTTGTAGTTCACTAATACCAAAAACCAAATTACTTAAACTTAATTCATATCGATGACCGTATAGATTACGAGATGTTTTATTTTGCATACTCATACTATTATTATGAATTAATAAATCCCCATAAAAACTAACTACCGAAAGAGGGCCTAGTTGTAATTCTAACGACATGCTATTATATGGAACTGCAAACTGGTTTAAGCTCAGGTTGTTATAATACCCTGGCCCCCAATGCATGACATCTCTCGCGAAATCAAGCCTAGCAAATCCCATGTTAATGGCAAAATGCCCTCTGTATCTTGCATAACTAGTATATTCAAATCCTGAATTATTTTCTTCTTTTTGATGTTCTAAAAATTCGCGGTCAAAAGATTTCGGTGTACTATTATAATGTCGCTCATTGTAAATGCGTGCATCAAGCATAAATTCTACTGAGTCAATATACCCTCTTAAATATATGCCTCCGTCAACACTAGGAAATATCGTATCTGCAAGTGCCTCACTACTCTTGTACTCCACTCCTCCAATTAAACTAGCCGCTAGCGCTCCATGTTTATTATGAAAATGAACTAAGGCTGATTTTTCTTCTTCAGATTCATTGTTTTTCCAAGTCGAATCTCTTCTTGGAAAATAATAAAGGCGTTTGACATCATTCGTTGTTAAACGATGATATTCATAGAGAAGAGGACTAGTCTCTAATGTTTTTAAATTCACTGAACGTTCTGCAGAAATCACTGGAGAACGGGCGAAGCTACCTGTAAAAAGCAATAATAAAAGGCCTAAAAATAAAGGGCGTAAAAGCAAACTCATAAGGTAAAGATAATAATTGCACACTGACTACTTGTACTTTATTCTTTTAAGAAGGCTCAAAAAAGTATCCATCCCTTTATATTTCGAGTTTTTTTAGTTTGTTTTTTCGGAGCTTTTTGTTCCACTTCTTTTTTTTGCTCCTAAAATTTGGAGTCTTTCGTTCCATTTCATTTATTCTATGAAAGAGAAAACATTTTTTCACAAATTTTAAACATAAAACTTCTTATTAAAAAAATGAGTAATGGATATCTTTATCAATGTAAACGTATAAAGCATTAACTCTTTTAAGAAAAAGGATTCACTATGCAAGTAAGAATTTTAAAAAAAATTTCTTTACTCTCTCTTCTTTTATTATGGCTATTACAAGCCTGTAGCGAAACGACATCGTCCGTAGAAGACGATGTTAACGCAAACCTTTCATCAGAAGCCACTTCTTTTAATCCTTGCGATCTAACAGATCCTACTAGCGGAGCTGTTTTTTGTAAAGATGAAACAGGAACTTACGTCTATTACATTACAGTCAATGGAGAAACTGTATGGATAAACAATAATAGCAGTTCTTCGTCCATAACGGATACGAATTCATTGTATATCAGTTCTTCTTCTTTAGATGTAATTCAATCCAGCTCTTCTATAGAAAAGAGCTGCACTTCAAAAGAGCCCTCTTTTACGGCAGAAGGCATTTCTTATTATTATAACGAACAAAACTTGTCATACTATTATTATGATTCATTATGTACCCCTATTTTCTTAACTGCAGCAAGTTCAAGTAGTTCAGAAAAAAGTTCTTCTTCAACTATTATTTCTGTTAGCTCTTCTTCTAATATTATTTCAAGTGCATCTTCAAGTGCATCTACGAATGGTCTCTCACCCACCATTACCTACTCTGAAAGTGAAGTCATTGTGACTAATAACAATAATTGTATTGAAGTTACCAATGGCATTACAAAAATCACTTGCGGAGGAGACTATTATTTTTCAGGGTCCCGTACAGAAGGGCAAATTCTAGTCGAATCAGCAGATCTTAATAACGTTTACCTCTATTTACAAGGACTCATTTTATCTAATAGTACAGATGCCCCTCTTTATGTTCGTAACGCAGAAAAAGTTTTACTTGTTTTAGCAGATAACACCGTTAATACATTCACAGATGGAAAAGAACGAACTGTTTTTTATGATGGAGATACAACAAAAGCGTGTATTTATGCTAAAGATGATTTAACCATAAAAGGGAATGGAAAATTAAATGTAACTGGTAATTTCAACAATGGTATTCACACTTCAAATGATCTTCGATTTAAGGATGCTCCAACGATTGTTGTAAGTGCAGTTAATAATGCGATCAAAGGAAAAGGTTCCGTAGAATTTGGAGATGAAACCCCATGGGCAGGAAACATTGAAGTGACAAGTACTGCTGGCGATGGTATTAAGAGCGATGAAGGAGAAGACACTGCAAATGGTGAAACCTATAATCTAGAAAAAGGCTTCATTTGGATTACAGGTGGTACATTTAAGGTTACCACAGCTCATGACGCCATTGATGCCTACAATTACATTAAAATTGATAACTCTCCTACGATTACCATTAAAACAGGTCAAGGAGCCACAGGCTCTACAAACAGTACCTACAGCTATAAGGGGCTAAAATCAGATTCTCTTTTAATCATTAATGGTGGAACGATTGATATCAATGCACAAGATGACTGTATTCATAGCAGTGGTGACATTACTATTGCAGGAGGAACAATGACTCTTGCTTCTGCTGATGATGCCATTCACTCTGATAAGACTTTAAATATCAATGATGGAAACATTTCTGTATCGAAATCTTATGAAGGATTTGAAGCTTATATCATTAATCTTAATGGTGGAACAACCTCTATCGTAGCAAGTGATGACGGCTGGAATGCTGCTGGCGGAGACGGCTCTGGTACAGCAACAGGAGGCTCTACAAGCTTTCCTTCTTGGGGCGGCGGAGGTGGTGGATTTTCTTCCTCTACAGGGACTCTAAATGTCAAGGGAGGTTATCACTTTGTTAAAGCGGGCGGAGACGGTCTTGATTCGAACGGAGATTTTAATATTTCTGGAGGTACTACGATAGTTGTACAAACAGGTGGAGGCGGCAACGGTATTCTCGACATGGGAGATGGCAGTGGTTATAAAATGACTCATACTGGCGGCGTTGTATTAGGAGTAGGTACAGCTCAAATGTTTGTCACCCCAAATAGTGGCACCTATATCAGCAGCACTTCATTAGGAGCCTCTCAAAACACTATGATTTGTATTGCAAATAGCAGCGGTCAAGTCCTTGCCGCATTTAAGGCCCCTTTAAGCGCAGCCGCTGGTATTTATATGGATAATAACATCAGTGGTCATAAATTCTATGTCGGCGGGACATTCTCTGGTTCTTTAGATGCCAATGGATTTGCATCCACAGGAACCATTTCTGGGGCCACTCAAAAATAAGTCGTTTCAGATTCCACCAAAACCACAAAAGAAGGAGTTCCGCAAGGAATTCCTTCTTTTATTGATAAAATTAACGCTCATCCATAGGAACATACTTTCGAAGGGTTTCACCAGTATATATCTGCCTTGGACGATAAATTCGCTGTTTTGGATTATCTGAAATTTCTTTCCAATGAGCGATCCAGCCAGGCATACGCCCAATGGCAAACATCACTGTAAACATATTTAAAGGAATTCCTATCGCTTGAAGAATAATTCCTGAATAAAAATCCACATTAGGATACAATTTACGCTCAATAAAATAATCATCATGTAAGGCACATTCAGCGAGTTCTTGAGCAATTTCTAAAAGTTCATCATTTTTGCCAGCTTTATCCAATAATTTATGAGCTGCTTTTTGTAAAATTTGAGCTCGTGGATCATAATTCTTATAAACGCGGTGTCCAAAACCCATTAATTTAGCACCATGTTCTTTTTTCTTCACTTTTTCAATAAATTCTTTCACCGAATAATCGGCATTTCGAATTTTATTAAACATTTCAACGACAGCCTGATTCGCTCCCCCATGTAAACGCCCCCATAGGGCACAAACTCCAGCTGAACAGCTCGCATGTAAATTGGCACCACTGGAAGCCACTAATCGAACAGTACTTGTAGAACAATTTTGTTCATGATCCACATGAAGAATTAAAAACATCGTTAATGCATGTAAAATATCAGGATCCACTTCATAAGGATTATTTGGAAGACTAAACATCATATGTAAAAAGTTTTCTGCATAACGCTTATTAGGATAAGGATAAATCATAGGTTGACCAATACTCATCTTATAAGCAGCTGCAGCAATCGTTCTCACTTGAGAAATCAGCTGGGCCGCACTTTTATCAAAATGGGATACACCGTCTATGTCATCATACAAATCAGATTGATAACAACCCATCGCATTAATCATCGCCGAAAGCATTGCCATGGGATGTGCATTATTTGGAAACCCTTCAAAATGATGACGAAACCCTTCGTGTAAAATTTCTTGACTAGTAAGTAAACCAGAAAACAGCTTATATTCAGATGGAGAAGGCAAATGGCCATAGATAATTAAATAAGCCGTTTCAATAAAAGAACTATTTTCAGCAAGATCTTCAATCGCATAGCCACGGTAACGTAAAACGCCCTTATCTCCGTCGATATAAGTTATAGCCGATTTACAACTACCTGTGTTTCCAAAAGAATCATCGAGAGTAATATAGCCCGTTTTTGATCTTAATTGAGAAATATCTATTGCTTTTTCATTTTCAGTCCCTATTACTATTGGACATTCCAAAGATTGATCATCAAGGTCTATTCTTGGCATATTAAGTTCTCCTAACCGAGATAGCAGTAGCTATCTAATAATACGAATCAATTATTACCTGTTTAATGATTGAGGATAATAAAAATTCTTTTTTAAACTACAAGTACTTTAAAAGTTCTTTTTTTACAGCTGATAACAATGCATCATTCGTTTTCGCTCTGTATTCAAATTAAAAATCAATGAATAGAAGCACCAACCATTTTAAAAATAACTATCCTGTCAAGGGGGCGTGAAAAAAGGCCCTTTTTGGCGAAAAACGTGAAAATAATGTATTTAGAGTGCTTACATCCAGGCGCGATCAGAAGTACCAGAAATACCTCTAATTTTAAGATCAAAGTCATCTGGATTCGTAGCGGCTTTCATCGCAGTATCTAAAGAAATTTTTTCTTCCATATAAAGACTTAATAGAGCCTGATCAAACGTTTGACTTTGATATTGCATATGCCCTTCAGCAATCGCCTGTTCAATCATATCCACTTTAGTTTTATCGGCAATATACTCTCGAATAGCACCTGTATTTACAAGAATTTCAGCTGCAGGCACACGATGATTTCCATCTCTTGTAGGCAAAAGACGTAAAGAAATAATACCCACTAAACATTCAGCTAAAAGTAAACGCACTTCTTCATGTTGATGAGGAGGGTACATGGAAAGGATACGATGTATTGTCTCTGTCGCATTCGTTGTATGAATCGTTGCAAAAACCATATGACCCGTATCTGCAGCGGTTAGAGCAATCTGCATGGTTTCTAGATCTCTAATTTCACCGACAAGCAAAACATCTGGATCTTGTCTCAAAGCAGAACGAAGAGCATTTTCATAAGAATTTGTATCAACACCAATTTCACGCTGAGAAATAATGGATTTTTTATCGCGATGAAGATATTCAATAGGATCTTCGACTGTAATCACATTACATGTTTCTTCATTATTGATATGATCAATCATCGCTGCAAGACACGTAGATTTACCAGATCCCGTTGTTCCAGTAACAAGAATGAGGCCTCTCTTTTTTAAGGCCATTTCCTTGATTACTTCAGGTAATTGAAGCTCATCAAATGTAGGGATTTTAGCTTTAATATGACGAACCACCATTGCAATGGTTCCACGCTGGCGAAAGACGTTCACACGGAAACGGCCCATTTCTCGAGCTCCAACAGCAAAGTCACATTCTTTATCGCGTTCAAAACGAGCTTTTTGATCTCGATTCATTATATCATCTAAAAAAGAATCCATCATCACAGAATCGATTCGAACGTCCGATAATTTTTGAAGTTCACCATTAATACGATAAATAGGAGGAACACCTACACGAACATGTAAATCGGATGCCCCATGATTAACCATTTCACGCAATAAATGCTCTACACGAACGTCTGCCATAAAATATCCTTTTTAAAGGTCACCGTATTTTTCATTGACCTGACGCTGAATATCACTTAAACGTTTTTGAATTTCTGAATCCGAAGGATTTTTTCTAGCAAGGTCCTGATAAATATTCAATGCTTTAGAATAAAGACCCTGTTCATAATAAATCTCAGCAAGAGTCTTTGTATTCAAATTCTCATCCAAGACCACTTCATCTTGATCTAAAGATGCAGATGGATTTTTCATTAATGCCACAGCCATTTCATCATCAGAATCACCTGACATTAAAAAATCAACGCCATCACGCTCTTGAGGTTTTTCTTCAGGAAGATCATCATCTTCGTCTGAAGAGAATAAAGTGGCAAAAGCTCCAGAAATTTCATTTCCCACTTCCACAGGATTCAAAGGAGGAACTGGCTGACTATAGGAAGACGCAGGAGAATCTTTTTTTAATTCAAAAGAATCATCTTCCTTTCCAAAAAGAGATTCGAAAGAACTATCTACATCTTCTTCTAAAGAGTGAAATAATGTTCCATCATTTTTTTCTTTTTGTTCTGCATCTTTTGAAGGTAAAACAAGATCATCATCTTCGCCAAAGAGAGCCGTAAACGAATTTTCTATACTATTCTTTGATACATCGGTCGGAGCAGATTCTTTTTCTTGAGGTAGATCTAAATCATCTTCTCCAAAAAGAGCAGATAAACTTGAATCTACAGCAGAAATAAATTCATCAGCGGCTTTTTGAGGCTCTGCTTTATTAGAAGAAGATTTAATTTCTGGAAGAATATCATCTGATTCTTTTATCTGATCAATTAAAGATTCTTCCTTTTGTGGAGCAATATCTACACCACTATCTTCAATGCTTGGTGCTTCAACTGAACTTGATTTTTCAAAACCTGAAGTGAAGTCGTCTGAAATAGACTCTTCAAAACTTGGTGCTTCAACTGAACTTGACTTTTCAAAACCTGAAGTGAAGTCGTCTGAAATAGACTCTTCAAAACTTGGTGTTTCAACTGAACTTGACTTTTCAAAACCTGAAGTGAAGTCGTCTGAAATAGACTCTTCAATGCTTGGTGCTTCAACTGAACTTGATTTTTCAAATCCTGAAGTGAAGTCGTCTGAGATAGACTCTTCAAAACTTGGTGTTTCAACTGAACTTGATTTTTCAAAACCTGAAGTGAAATCGTCTGAAATAGACTCTTCAAAACTTGGTGCTTCAGCTGAACTTGATTTTTCAAAACCTGAAGTGAAGTCGTCTGAATCAAATTTTTCTTCTGGTAATTCATCAGCCCCAAAAATATCATCAAAAGCACTTGAAAGGCTTTGAGGTTTTTCCTCTTCCACTAAGCTAGAAAGTTTTGGTTCTTCTGGAATGGATACTTCTGGTTCTGGTTCAGAAGCATCTTCCTCATCATCAATACTTGTTGGAATCTCAAAAGATGCAAATGGTGAAACAGGTTTTTCAGAAGGTAACTCATCATCCATGCCAAACATACTTGAGAAAGCAGACGAGACATCAGTTTCAGAAATATCATCTCCACCAAAATATTCTGGTAGAGTTTCTTCTTTTTCCGAAATCACTTCCATTACATCATCTAAAGAGCTTTCCAAACTTTCAAGAGATGTATCTTGCATTCCATCTTCATCAGAAGGCAAAAGATTAGTTAATAAGGAGAATGGATCTTCGTTTTCTAAATCTGGAGGTGTAGATACGGCAAGTTCTGGAGGCATTTCAAATGATTCTTCCTGCACATTCTGCACATCTTGTGTTTCTGAAATTTCGTTTCCTTCAACAACAGAAGAATCTTCTTCTGGGACGATATCTTCAGGAGGGACAAAATTGTATTCTTCTTTCCAAAAAGAATCTAAAGGATCCATATCATGAACCATTCTATAGCAAAAATTCCTTTTACCAATTTGGTTCTTCTTTTGATATGCAGCTCCTAAACGACGCCAAGCAGCGATACAAAAAGGGTCTTTTTTTACTATCGCTTCACAAGACTCAATAACGTCATCATAACGTTCTAAATCAAAATAAATGGCAGAACGGACTAATAGACCAGGCAAATAATCACGTAAATAAGTTAATCCTGTATTTACAGTATCAAGGGCAACATCTGGTTTACCTGCTTTACGTTCTAAATCGGCAAGCCAAGCAAAAGCCAAAGAGCTTGACTTTTTTCCTATTGCTTTTTTTACGCTTTCTAATGTCGCTGCCACAATGACCTCTATCTTTTCAAAATAATGGATTCATCAGCTAATAATACAGGAATGTTCTCAACTACAGGGTAAGCTCTAGAACCATCCACCGTTACCAATAGCCCTTCCAAAGGAGTTGTTAATACTTGCCCAGAAAAATTTTTTAAAGTTTTCTCACTTATTTTTAGATTTAATTCCTTTAAAAGAAGATCATCGGCTTCTTGAAGAGGAAGTTTAGTTTCAGGGCAACATAACATTTGAAGTAAATCAGGATCAATCATAAAACCTTTCTTTTCATACACTTATGATAAAAATAACATCATTTTAAGAAAACGCACGATATTAATCGAGGTATTTTAGATTTACGAGAGCAAAATCGCCTTTTTTCTCGCCATCTATCAATAAATACTGTTTTAAGGGCAAATCTTGAAGAATCAAATCATTAAAATACTCTCTATAACCAGAACGATTGGAGTAAATCAATAGTTCTCGACAACCTGTTCTCTGACAAATTGACTTAAGTTCATTGACATGCCCTAATAAATGCATTCTATTTTCATCTGTGGCTTGATCAGGAACTCCACTAATGCAACCTAAAATTTCCATCCCTGGGATCAAGTCATATTGATTAAACCATCGATGGAGAGAATCTGACGAACCACCTACGATAATCGAGCGATGCCTTTGTTTTGAAAAGATGCGATAAAAATAAAGGCCCCAAAACCATATACGTCGCCAAAAAATAACGCCACCTAAAGCAAAAAAGACTGATGCGATAAACGCAGGAGGTTCATGCATATAAAAATAGGCAAATAAAGAAACCGCAATCTGAATAGGGAACAAGTATTTCAGATAATGTGACCCATCTAATTGAGGCGAAGAATAATCTCCAAGACACATGAGAGGAAACCAAATAGATAGAGCTAACAAAACAGCAAAATCAAGAGAAATAGGCCCAGCTACCGCAAAAACAATACCTATATCAAAAATCATTTTCCAAAATTGAGGAATTAATCTTGAAAAAATACCTACGAGCGAAGCAAAGAAAATACCTATTGAAACTAAGAATAGAGGAATATGAAACTGTTTGTGTTTACGATTAAAAATAATCATCGCATTATAAAAATCTAAATACGATCTGAAACGTCTTGTTTTACTACTCTGCCCTCTAAAGTGAATAATATTGGTTTCAGGAAAATAAAAGTTTTTATAGCCCAGTTTTTTTGCACGAAAACAAAGATCTAGGTCTTCTCCATACATAAAGAAGGATTCATCAAATCCTCCTAAAGTTTTATATAATTCATCACTGATACAAAAAAAGGATCCACTAATCGCATCGACTTCTGTTTCTTGATCTGGATCTAAATAAGTCATGTTATACGATGCAAAAAAACGACTTTTGGGAAATAATGAAGCAAGGCCAATAGTCTTAAAAATAGCGGCTAAAGGTGAAGGGAATGCTCTTCGACAGGCCCACTGAAGAGAGCCATCTTCATTTAATATTCGGCACCCCACAAGACCCGCTTTTGGCTTTTCTTGAATATACTTGAGCGTCTTTGAAAAGGCCGTTTTAGAGACAATCGTGTCAGGATTGATAAAAAATAAATACGGCTTGGTAGCGTGAGTCGCAGCCAAATTACAGCCACGTCCAAAGCCTAAGTTTTCCTTAGACTCAAGCCAAATGACTTCTGGAAACATTTCCTTAACTTCAGTCGTCAATGGATACGGAGATCCATTGTCTAACACAATAATTTCTGAATCAATATCAATTAAAGCCTCTCTTACGGAAGCTAAACACGCAGGAATAAAATCTCTTGAGTTATATGCAATAATAATAACAGAACAAGGCATTATGCCAAACCTAATCGAAGTTTTAATACTAAGAAAAATGCTTCTGAAATAATTCCACCACTCATTTTTGAAGCACCTCGTGTTCTATCGGTGAACACGATTGGTATTTCAGAAACACGTAATCCTTTTTTCCAAATCTTAAACGTTGTTTCTATCTGAAAGCAATAGCCATCACTTTTCATATCAGATAGATTTAAAGCTTCAAGAGCTTCTCTTCGAAAACACTTAAACCCACCAGTAGCATCACTTACAGGCAATCGAGTCACTATACGCGTGTATAAATTAGCCCCATAACTTAAAATCAATCGTTTCATGTCCCAGTTAACAACGCTAATTTTTCGATCTAAATAACGACTACCTAAAACCAAATCACTAGTCTCGGCCTTTTCTAAAAAGCGAACTAAATCTGTAGGAGCATGACTAAAATCTGCATCCATTTCAAAAATTCGTTCGAAACCCTGTTCTAAAGCCCACTTAAATCCCATAACATAAGCAGAACCTAATCCCAGTTTACCAGAACGACGTAATATATGAATACGAGGATTTTCATCCGACATTTTTTGAACGATATCACCAGTACCATCAGGTGAATTATCATCTACTACTAATACTTCTATACACTCGTGTTGAGATAAAATTACTGGCAAAATAAGAGAAATATTCTCTTTTTCATTGTATGTTGGAACAATGACTAGACTTTTAGGATATTTCATACGGTTTCTCCAAAGGGAGTGTAAGCTCAGGAAGTACTTCAGCAACTGGATATGTCTGTTTTTTATTTTGGTTCATCATCTCTCCTAATAAGCCAAGAGAAATAAACTGAACGCCCATTACAAGAGAAAAACCACCCATGAGTAGTAACGGACGAACACGAAGAGCTCCTGTTTGAAGCCACTCGATTCCAAAATAGCCTGTAATACCAAGGCCACAAAATACAAAAAGTAAACCGATCAGACCAAAAAAGTGAAGGGGCTTTGCACCGAAACTTTTTAAGAATAATAATGTCAATAAGTCTAAAAAACCTGAAACCAAACGAGAAACACCGTATTTTGAAACACCATGGACTCTGGCTCTATGAGTCACTGGCATTTCAGTAATTCGGAAACCCTGCCACTTCGCCATAACAGGAATAAATCGATGAAAATCACCATATAATGGGATGAAACGTACTACAGAACTTCGGTAAACTTTAATACCACAATTAAAATCATGGAGACGCTGACCACAAACAAATGATACAGTCAAATTAAACAATTTAGATGGCCATGTTTTATGCCATGGATCATGACGACGTTTTTTCCAACCAGAAACCAAATCATAACCACTTTCCAAAATACGAATCATTTTAGGAATTTCTAAAGGGTCATCTTGTAAATCACCATCAAGAGTAGCGACATAATGCCCTTTCGCCTTTGAAAAGCCTAAGGAAAGTGCTGCCGCTTTTCCACAGTTAAATTGAAAACGATACGCACGGATAAAAGAATATTTACTTATTAATGAGGTCAAGACTTCCCAAGAATCATCTCGACTTCCATCATCAATAATGATCACTTCATAAGAATAATGAGTGGGCTCTATCGCTGATACGATTTCAGCAAACAAATCAGCAAGATTATCTGCTTCGTCTTTAATAGGTATAACAATACTTAAATCCATGGTTATCTCATTTATTATTCTTGATTCTTTGTTGTTGAAGAATCAGAAATAGACGTATCTTGAGCAGAGTCTTGTGATTCTATTTTCATAACAGGAGTCGCATCTGGAACACCTTG
>JAAYXQ010000280.1 GCA_012515825.1 Fibrobacter sp. | reverse complement strand
TCGATTCTTGAAAAACAAGACGGAGTAAAAAAGGATTGATTTTTTAAGCAAAAATTCTTTCACCCTTTTTTAAAAGCGACAAGGAATTCTTTGCCGCTTTTTTTTGAAACTTATTTCCCCTTTTTTCATTTTTATGAAAATCAAATTATAATAATTGATTTTATTTTCTATTTAAATGAAGAGAATTCTCTATTTTATTACTCTTTTTTTCAAGATGTTATTTATTCACTACAAAAAGAGAATCCTTCTTCTTCTTCTTTCATTTTAATGCTACATTTAACGCGTGATAAAGAATTATATAGCAGAATGCTTAGATCGTATTTCACGTAACCTTGCTTTGCGTGAACACTACACAATGGCAGAATATCAACGCTGGTTTGATCAGAATCCTGAGTACCTTCATAATGGAGCCGTAGAACAAATTAAATTAATAGAACCTTTAACACTTGAAGGGACTAATGATTTATATAGAGCAAATTATTGGATAGAGCGTCCCAATGATAAAATGGTCTATGGCAATCGCGAAATTGTAGTCAAAATTTGTAAATACTGGACTCCTCCAGGAAAAAATCGTTTACACCGATTAAACATGTTGATGAGTGCTTTCCAAGATGAGATTCGCATCAACAACCTAATTCGTGCCACCAATATCGAAGGAGTGGTTCAAAGTTATGGCGGAGGTCTCGCGGGGCGTCATCCTTACTTGAAAATGGAATTTATTAAAGGGTGTTCTTTAGATCAGACTTTTAAGGAAAAGTTAACCGACGAAGAACTCATTGCTCGCATTGCTCAAATAGCTTATCTTGCTAATTCCATTAGCCAATTGCATTATTATCAAATCATTCATAAAGATTTAAAACCTAAAAATCTTTTACTCTGCCTAAACCCAGATCATATTAATAACCATAAAATTTTAATTTGTGATTTTGGTTATGCACAAGCCAAACTCCGTGAAAGCGTCACTGAATATGGTGGGCAACTCACCCCATGTTATAGTGCACCAGAACAAGCTGTTATGGGCGAAAACCTTTCTCCTTCTGTAGATTATTTTAGTTTTGGTATCATCTTGCACGAATATCTTACTGGAAAAAATCTTTTTCCTAAGGCTATGGATATCTTTATAGAAGATGAATATCAAATTACGGAACGCTACCTAGAGTATATGCAAAAAGGGAAAGAGAATATTTTTTCTCACCCCAAATTTCCAGAAATTACGCAGTGGATTAACGATCTCACAATATTTGATAGTTATGAACGGATGCAAAAAAGTGAAAACCTTTTTAACATCGCTCATAAACTTAGAGAAAAAGTAAATGCTTTAGGTTATCGTGATGTTAACACTGATTTTCTATGGAATCAATTGCGCGAATATCACACACATCATTAGAATAAGCTCATTTATAAAAGAGAAGTAAAAAAACACTTTTTTATTTTTCTTTTTTGAATATATTCATTTTATGAGTAAACTTTTTTTAACCTTATTTAGAATATTGTCAAAAGCACAATGGTTTTTGCTTTTATTTGCTATAACTCTCTGTATTTTTAATATTGTTTTATGGAGCGAACCCTATATTGCTGATTATCAACGTCAGCAAAAAATTGAATCCATATTTTCAAAATACTGGCAAAAAGAAGGAGCTGAAAAGTTTAGAAGTGTTGGTTTAGAGCCAACGGAACAACTGTATCAAGAAGAGCTTGAAAATTACAGAACTAGTTTTCTCGAAAAGAATCCTCCGTTAATTCCTGAAGAACGTATTTCTAAAATGAAAGACGATTTTAGAAAATGGTGGGAAACTGGTGGAAATCTAACTTACGTAAATCAAGGCATTGTGCCAGATTCAAAACTCTATAATAGAGAATTAAAAAAATGGGTGGAAGCTTACACTCAACAATTATGGACTTACACAATTCCATTTATCCCTGCAGAAGGAAATTTTGTAAACCTTCTAATATACTGGATTTTAATGCCTAGTATATTCTCTTTATTGTCATTTTTCGTTCTCTTTTGTTTTACAGGCTACCACTTAGAAAAACGATGGGGTGTCTTAAAAACATTAGGTGTCTTTATTTCAGCAAATATAATTGGTGGATTCTTCGTTAATTTACTGTCTACCACTACTTTCTTCCACTCCTACGAGAATGACCTTTTGAAGGGCATGAGTTTAGGATTAGCAACGCTTTTAGGTGCAACCTCCATGGGTAAAACCAAAAACGAGATTTCCAAAATAGTGGTTGTTGTTTCTGGCTTACTTTTGATGGTTGATATTGCAATCAATTGGTTTCTTAATCCTGGAATATATGCCGCTGTCGTTGTCTTATCGTTATTCTTCTATGGTATTGGTCTTTTACTTGGGCTAAAAATGCCTTATCGAAAACAGACTCTTGATGAATTAAGAAAAGATCTTTTAGAAGAAAAACGTCGCAATAGAGTTGATCCGTACGTCTTAAAAAAGAATAAAACGCGAGAGAACCTAATGAATGGTCTTTCGGCAGCAAGACGTGGCGAAAATACAGCAGGGGGGCAGTTATTAACTGATGGAATGCAAGCCCTTTTACAAGAATATCCTATTGATACAGAACTATTGAATTCAACCGCCAAAGAAATGGTAAGCCCCTCTTTATTTATAGAAATAATAAGCACTCAATGGCTAGAATGGGGTGTCGCCGCCAATAACAAAAATATACCTGAAGTAGCTCTTCTCTTTCTTGAAAAAAGCCTTGCCACTGAAAAAAGTGAGTCTATGGCAAGAAAAGCTCTATTTCAAATTGGTGAAATTCGAATTCGTTGTGATATAAATGCAGAGGAAGGTGCTCTCAGACTTCAAAAAGTACTTGAACTCAATGATAAAGATATTATTGCAGCCCAAGCAAGAAAAATACTAGAGAAAAGAAAGTCCTTTTAATGAGGCTTTCTTAACCCATTTCTATTTGAGCATCTGGTGTAAAGGGAATATCCTGAAGACGCGGAGTAGCAATAAAGACTTGGGCATGTTTTTCTCGAATCAAGTCAGCCACAGCTCTACGACGGTATTCGTCTAATTCTGCAAAAACATCATCCAGTAATAAAATCGAAGGGCATTTATTTTTACATGCTAAATCTAATGCAGCAAAACGCATGGAAATTGCTGCAGAACGGCATTGCCCTTGAGAACCAACGGATCTGAGTTCATAACCCGAAGACCATAAAATAAAGTCATCTTTATGAGGGCCAATCTGAGTTATGCCCTGAAGGCGTTCAACATCATCAGAAGCTTCTAATGCTTCTCGAAAATCACGTTCGAGATCAAGAGTTTTTTTTTCTTTACCAACTGCACTTCGATAAGAAACAGTTATTTCATCTGCTCCCGCAGCTAAAAGCTTATAGTAATCCGAGGTGATATCCCCTATTTCCGCCACAAGATCAAGACGCGCGCGCCAAATTTTTATGGCAAGTTCAATATACTGTTCTGTGAGCACCGAAAACAAAGCTTCTCCCCCAGTAGGAGAACCAGAACGATTTTGCTTGAGCCATTGATTACGCTGCAATAAAACACGACGGTATCGCCTTAAAAGATCTGTATTGAGTGATGAACGAATACAAAGCATTTCATCCATCCAACGGCGACGTTCTTCTGGACCACCACGCACTAATGAAATATCAGATGGTTGCATGACAATTGCTGGAATTTCTCCAAAAAAAAGACTTGTTGATCTCGATTCCGTCGTATCTTTTTTTGCTAATATACCACTTGAGTCAATGCGAAGCGCGCGAACTGATTCTCTTTCTCCTAAAAAAAAAGCACGAGACAAGAGCTCTTTGGAATTCCAAGAAACTAATTCTTTTAAATCTCTCGTTCTAAAAGAGTATCCATGACATAGTACATGAATCATCTCTAATAAAGTTGTTTTGCCACAACCATTTTTTCCACTCACAACAGTAATGCCAGGCTGAAAAGAAACATCCATGGCATTTATGTTTCGAGCAGTTTCGATGTGAATCGATTGGATCAAGGAATCCACCCTCGCACAGCAAAGCTTAATGGATTCCATAAATTGGCTTTTGATTCATATAATAAGGCATAGCTCACATCAAAAGGCCAGCGTTTTTTTCCAATGCGAATATTAAATTGATACCCTAAACCCAATGAAAAGTTCATATCGTTCATACCTATACTTACAGAACCTTGAGGTATTACTTCATATTCAAAACCAACTCGCCCTGTCCATACATGACGATCAGGGTCAAAAGCTAAAAGAGTATCAGCAATTTGGTAATCTAAAGCCTCCATCCAAGCAGAAATAGGTTTTCCAAAAAGCATGCTTCTGTATCCCAAACCTATTTGTAATACTTTAGGACGCACTCCTTCTGTTGATATCACCGAATTATCTGTACTTGGATTACGTGTCCAAACCGCAGATAAATTTTTACTAAAACTTAAATTTCGAATCACAACAGAAGTGGACCATTTTTTATTCCACTGCCGCACCCAACCTAAATTAAAACTAACTGGACTTCGATAACTATCGACCAAACTAATATCATCATAATATTCTGAAATATTCAGATTATCATAACTCATAGAAAAAGAAACACCTATACCATCTCGGCGCGAAACACGATAGGCAAAACCAAGATACATGATGGTAAAATAAGGAGAGGTATTGCCAAGAGTTTCATCATCATCACTCACCACATCAAAAGAATGGTCTCCTCTGTATAACATTGCAAAACCAACGCCCATACGTTTACCAACACGCCCTTCAACTCCTAAAGAGCCTCCCGCGCGATCTAAATCTCTTTTTTCAGCATGCAAATTATAGGCTAATTGCGTTTTGAAACTTAACAACGCTGGGTTCCAATAAGCACCTGGTTGAGCAGCGGTATCTGCAGAGCCTGTATTGCCGCGGCCTAACTCATGGGCACTGGCGCCCATGCGTTCTACAAAACCATCAAAACTACCTAACATGGCTTTTTTATCTGCGTAAACAAAAGCGACTAACAACAAACAAAAGAGGGCTATTTTCTTCATTTTTTATTCCCTCCAAGAGTCATCACTTTTCCCCAACCTACATGACCATGATTATCTTTCACTCTTACATAATAAATACCCATCGCACATGGCCTTCCATGTTCATCATATCCATCCCAAAAATCTTCTGTCGCTTTAGAGCTACGCACTGCATTCTTCTCACGAGGGGCTCCCTTAACGATCGTTCTCACTCGACGCATATCATAACTAAATACTTCTATCGTGATCTTTGAAGGCTTTCCCACTTTATAAGCGACAAGTGATTCTCCTCCAGCAACGATCACAGAAGGAACCATTCGAATAGAGCCTAAATCGC
>JAAYXQ010000279.1 GCA_012515825.1 Fibrobacter sp. | reverse complement strand
TTATATTCTTTTAAGTCACGATCAATTCTTTGCTTAATGTTTTTGGCGATTTCTTTACAACTTCCCTTATTAGAAAAGTGCTTGTCATAATTGTAACCTTGAATAGCCCACACTAAAGCATGGCCACGTAGATCCCAACCGTTTTCTTTAGCAAACTTAAAGTACTCGTTTAACTCGTCTTTACGTAACTTTCCTTTCTTAGGTTCGTATTCTGGCCACTTAAACTGGTTCTCTGTAACACCGTGCCAGAAATATTTAGCCGCTGTACTACGATACCATTTTTCAACGCTGTCTTTAGTATCATAAAGAGCAAGAGCTGTACCAAAAGGGAATTCATGACGTAGCAATTCTACAGAGACTTTTTCTCCTGGCTTTGCAGGTACAGAAAAATCCACTTTACGAATACTATCAATTCTAGCTTCTGCAGAAAGATACCAAGTTGTATCAGCAGCACCTTCCGCTAATTTCACTTCAACATCGTCAAGCCAGAGAGTTCCCTTTTGATGACCAATCAGGAAGCTCACGTTATTTAAGCCATAGCCTTTTTGATCTGCAAGGAAAGTCATCGTATACGTTTTCCAATCTTTAGTCAATTGAATCACAGAACTTTCTTTCTGACGATAATCGGGAGGCCCGCCTTGAACGATGGCAATGACTAAGATATCACCCTTTGCCTTAAAGGAAAGAGTATAGTAAGCTGAATCGGTAAGAAATTTTGGAGGTTGAATTTGTAAGCCCCACCAAATATGAGGAGGTTCTTTAATGACGACTACTGCACCCTGAGAACCATCAACACCTATTTTAGGCTCTGCAATTTTGAATTCCACTTTAGCTGGTCCTTCTGGTTTATTCCAGAGATACCAACCCCCATCGCCATATTCCATATTTCCATTGCTCATGATATTTTGAGCCGTAGAAAAAGAACATAAGGCTAAAACTAATAGACCTAGGTGTTTTTTTAACATATTGACCTCAGCTTTGACGTTTTTTCCAAGTACCAGCCGCCATGGTAATAGCAGTAATCACCACGACTAAAAATACAGAGCCCAAATTCACAGAACCAATCTGCAAGTCTTGGGGAATCGAGTAAAATAAAAGAACCGTTATCAATCCTCTTGGAGCAATTAAAAATTCAGGGAATAGATGCTTTTTCGCAAATAGTTTGAAAAAGAGAAACCGAAGCCCAAAAATAATCACCACAATTCCAAATGATAATAAAATGACATTTAGTTTCAAAATTAGATCCCATTGTAAAGAGTATCCAAAGACCACAAAGAAGAACGTACGAACTAAAAAGGTCGATTCTGTAGCTGAAACCTGCATGTACTTAAGATCTTCTTGTACTTTCACTAAATCAATTTTTTCACTTAACCATTTCCAACGATCTAATAAGAAGGTGTTGTTTAAGGCTAGGCCAAATAAGAACACTAACAATAAGGCTGGTAAGTGGAATAACTTCGCGACACTATACACCAACAGAAGCAAGAATAAAATCAAAAAGAACTTCACATGATTACGAAGTTTTGTGACAAGCCAAACCAATCCCACAGTAAAAATCGCAGAAAAGAGAATCGTAATTAAAACACTCTTAGAAATGCCAAGAACCC
This sequence comes from Fibrobacter sp., assembly GCA_012515825.1. GTDB lineage: Bacteria > Fibrobacterota > Fibrobacteria > Fibrobacterales > Fibrobacteraceae > Fibro-01. Next base: position 30 of record JAAYXQ010000279.1, on the reverse strand, counting down.
AATCGTCTACCCCGCCCAAATTATTAGAAG
>JAAYXQ010000278.1 GCA_012515825.1 Fibrobacter sp. | reverse complement strand
TTGGCTTAAAAAATAGAGATGCGAATAATAAAAGAGCCGAAATAGGCTACTGGTTGTCTAAGGCGTTTCAGAAAAAAGGGTTAGTCACGGAATCGATTAAAAGCCTCATTCGACTCGCTTTTGAAAAAATGGACATTCATCGCATTCAGATTAAATGTGCGGTCAATAATATTCAAAGTAAAAATATCCCCAGGCGGCTCAATTTTATTTTAGAAGGAACCGAGCGTGATGGAGAACTTCTAGTGGATGGCGTATACACGGACTTAGAAGTTTATAGTATTCTTAATAAAAAACGCTAAATAATCCAGTTTCCTTGAGGTGCTGCAAGATATTCAAGTAATCTAACCACATCGCTCGGGTCTCGTAATTGATACTTTGCTTGAGTATTTCCTTTTCCAACTTTGATTCCGTAAGCATGCTCGGGTAGTACAGAGAATAAATCTTCATCTGTTCGGTCGTCACCAATAGCTAAGATAAATGGATGTTTTAATTCATTGAACACTCTTAAGGCAGCACTTCCTTTATCAATCAATCCAGGACGAACTTCAACAATGTGATTTCCTTCAAGAACCTTAAATTCTTCTGGCTTTTGTAATACACTTTTTAGCTTTTGTGATAGTTCCCTTGCCAATTCTACGCCATAAATAGGATCAGCATTGCGATAATGCCAAACTAGACTGGTTCTTTTATTTTCAATGAATGAGCCTGGGCATCGTTGTGTAAAAGTAAACATAATTTCACGAAAAGGATTTTTCCAATCGTCGGATTCATTCCAGATATATTCCCATTCTTTTTCAATGAGTTTTTGACTTGCTCCATGTTCTGCAACTAAGTGAAGAGGGAGGTCTCCAAACCAACGCTCTAAAAAAGAGCGGTTTCGACCAGAAATAATAGAGATTTCATTTTTGGGGTCACTGCAAAGCCTTGATAGAATTTCATGAACCTGAGGACTTGGTACAGCTTTTTCAGGGTCCCGATGGAAAGGTACAAGAGTCCCATCGTAATCAAGTAAAATAGCCCTTTTAGAGGAAATCATATAACTTGCTTGCATCACCTCAACTTCTTTATCTATTAAAGGTGTAGTCCTTTTCGTTTTGCGGATAATTGCAGAATTAGAGAGAGAGTGTAAGAAATCAGATGACCAAGCAAAAACATCATAGGAGTGTACTCGATCTTGAAGCTTATTCCATAAAACTCTTTTTTCTTCGATAGGCATTTCAAGGGCTATTTTTAAAGTATCTGCGATTTCATCATTATCATTTGGATTTACCGTGAGAGCTTCTCTCAGTTCTGCAGAAGTTCCCGCCATTTCACTGAGAATAAGAACTCCTGGCTTTTCTGGTGGTTGGCTTGCCACAAATTCTTTAGCTACTAAGTTCATCCCATCTCGAAGCGGTGTAATTAATGCAACATCAGACATACTATATAAGGCAATCATTTCTTCACGTTTTAAATGTCTGTATTGGTAGACCACTGGACGCCAATCTAAAGTGCTTATGAGCCCATTGATACGACCAACATGGGATTCGATTTCCAGTTTCATTTTACGATAGCTAGGAATCGTGTCTCTTGATGGAACTACAACCATGTTAAAAACGACTTTATTTATCCATTCTGGGTATTTAGAAAAGAAATTTTCAATGGCGAGAAGTCGGGCAGAGAGCCCCTTAGTATAATCAAGTCGATCCACAGAGAAAATAAGGGCTCTGTTTTCAATAGCTTCTACAACAGCCTCTTTCCCTTTTTGAACAAGAGGAGAAAAGCGATCATTGGCAAATGCTTGAGCGTCAATTCCAATAGGAAAGGCTTCAATTCTTGAAGAGCCTTCTTCTGTGGTAATCCAATTGCCTGTAACTTGAGCACTTATCATACGAATTGCACATTCTGAAAAATGTTGAATGTAATCAAAGGTGTGAAAACCAATTAGATCAGCACCGAGCATACCTAAAAGAAGATCTTCTCTCCAAGAACGTGGGAGTAATCTAAAAATTTCATAAGAAGGGAATGGAATGTGCAAGAAGAAGCCGATTTCTAAATTTGAAAATTGATTTCTTAGTAATCGAGGCAATAAAAGAAAATGATAGTCATGAATCCAAAGACGATCTCCAGGTTGGATGTGTTTTACAATTTGATCTGCAATAAAATGATTTGCTTTTTGGTATTGTTCGTAATCTTTACTTGAAAAATGAGCTAAGTGAGAAAAGTAATGAAATAGAGGCCAAATTTCATTATTGCAAAAGCCTTCATAAAAGCTTTGTTGCATTTCTTCATCTAAATGTATAGGGATCATCTCAAAACAATCCTGATCTTCATCTCGTTTAGCGTTGGCGAGATCTTCTATTGAATCTTCAGAAACTCCTACCCAGACGATTTTTGTTGATGAAGACTTGATGTTGGGATTATTTGTTTTGCCTTTAGCATAAGAAAGCATTGCAGAAACGAGTCCGCCAGAATTTTGTTTTAAAGCCCCTTCTTCTACATGAAAAGGCAGGCGATAAGAAACAACAACAAGTCGATTTGAATTTTCTTTCATTAATAATATTCCTCTTGAAAAAAGGGACGGTCTTGTTTTTTGGCAATGCGTCCAACCGCATTCATTAGTCCCACATGGCTATATGTTTGAGGGAAGTTTCCCCATTGGCCTCCATCGAGAGCGACGTCTTCACTAAAAAGGCCCAAATGATTAGAATAAGTAATCAAATTTTCTAGGTGTTCAAAAGCTTCATCAATTTCTCCAATGCAAGCAAGTGCTT
>JAAYXQ010000277.1 GCA_012515825.1 Fibrobacter sp. | reverse complement strand
AATGCATAAGCAGTGGCCGCTTTAGACTTTTCCCAAGATAATTTTATTTGGCCCTGTTTTAAAAATAAATTCAAATCACTGATTTCATCCACGCCATCGCCTTTTCGGAAAAACGCACTAGGTTCTATGGCAAAGTGTGTAAACAAATAGCGCTTCCAAGACGCTTTAAGATCCCACAAGACCCAGTTCATTTCTTGTAAAGAAACTAAATCCACCTCTTCTCTTTTTGCAAAAATAGAGATTTCATTGAGCAAATTAATATTAAAACGAACATCTCCTGAATGCCACTTTTTATTTTGAAAGTAATAAAAAACAGAATTTTTCTTTTCGTCTTCATACCCCATAGAGTAAATGACTGAAGCGATTCCTGAAGGGTATTGCCATAGTAAAGAGCCTTCGTAGTGCACGATGCCACTTGTGAGAGCTTCAAGAGTCTGTTTTTTAAAAGGGGGTGCATAAATAGTTTTTCCTGTAGTATCTCGCCCTTCAAAATGGCCTTGTAAAGTAAAAGAAATGTCTCGTAAAATCCCATTTTTAATTGCAAACATCTTTGCTGGATTCCACTCTGCTTTAAAATCCATCGCCGCCGTAGATGCTCTTACAGAGCCTAAAGAATCGATGCGTCCCATTCCTTCATACATATAATTACCATTATCTACTCCTTCGATAAATGTGCCTGTGAGGCTATCATAAAGGACATCGCCAGTGCCAGGAGCGACGGCTTTGTAAATTGGAACATAAGTTTGCTCATTGGTGAGTCCTAATTCAAATGATGAGCTTAAAGAGAATCCTCTTTGATTTGGTTTTGTTAGAAAAGAAATTTCTCCAAGCCAAGAATCTGCAGTTCCAATAGAATCTGTCCAAGCATTTTTATAATGCAAGAGATGAGCAAGTTGAAATGATTTCTTATCGACTTCTATTTTTTGGGTCCATTGCCATAAAGATAGAGAGTCTTCTAAATCTCCTTTCGATTCACCTCGTCTCGATTGTTGTACTGCAAAATCTTCTCCAATTTTTAGATCATAAAAACTAGCTTCAAAACCTGTTCCCGCTTTAAATCGATCGCTGTAAAATAAATATGCTAAAGAGTCCTTATTCCAAAAGCTATAACTCGCTAAAGCATAAGGCTTAAAAGGGCCTTCTAAAAATCGAGATTCAATGATTCCTTGATAGCGTTCCGTTTCTAAAAGTTGTACAGCATTCACACGGACAAGAGAAAGAGAATTTTTAACTTTTTGATGACGGTGTTCTAAAAAAACACGAGCACGAGAAGCGTTCCATAAAGAAGTATCTGTACTTTGCCTATACCCCATTTCAACGCCAGCAAAAAGATGTAAAGGCAAACGCCATTTTATATTCAAGTGATCATGCCTCAAAGCACTCGTTAACAAGCTACTATCAAGATCCCATTCTTCATTTAAAGAGTAAGATTCCCAATCTCGATCTGTTCCTTGAAAAAGAGTATTCAAAAAACCTGTTTCATAATAATTTCCATAAAGAGAAATGGCGATCGGGAAATGAATGAGATTCGTGGATGAGTCAGAAGATAAAACCCAGCGAGAAGCTCTTCCAACAGGTCCATCAACATAATCAGAAACGATATTCGTATCTTTTTTTTGATAAGCCATTTCAGCATCTAAAAACCAGCGTCGATTTGCTTGTGCTCGAATTCTCGCACTCATTCGATCCGTTTGAACAGGACGTTCTAAAGAGCCTAAAGAATCACTCCACAAAGCCCCATTTCCAGAATCCGCTTTTAATTTTTCATAATCATTTTCAGTCCATGTGCCTCTTTTCAATCGTTCCACATCACTGGATAATCTAAAACCACCGACATCAAGCGAAATATTTTTTGAACGATAACGTCCTTCAAAAGCCTTTAAAGTTGAAATAGATTGAGAGGCATAAGAATCATATTCTATACGAATTTCATCTTGAGCTCCAGGCAAATGGATGCCCTTAAAATCAAGTACTCCACCAGCATAATTCAAATCATAATCCACGTCTTTTTTTAAAGCCGTCCCATTCAGCCAAACCTTTTCAGAACCAGGTACAATCGTTTGATAAAGCCCATCCGTATTCACAATATACCCTGAACGCTGCCCATCTACGCCATTAAAAACATGGACTTCTCGAAGGACTTCATCCGTGCCATAAGCGCCTCTAACTTCCGTATTAGAATAACGTATAGCAGCTCCAATTCCTAAAGAAGACCTTTCTAATCCTAATAAACCAAATTCATCTTGTTTCCAAGAAAAGTCCCCTAAATGAAGCGAGACATAAGGTGATTCTACTTTAAAATAAATTTGATCGACTTCTTGCAGCGTGGCTGTATTTTGGTCTGCAGGGCTTCTCCCTACATCCGAAAGAAGGGCATCTACAAAAACCGAAGGGTACACTTCTCCTTGAATGGAAAGCCTAAGTTCTTGATCAACTTGAGTGCCTCCATCTCCAACAACTACTTGTAACGTTTTAGAACCCTGAGTTTTTAATTTTAAGGAATCTTTTTGGACTGGAGTTTGAGCTTCATTATCTATTTGTATTTCGTTCCCTTTCCAAACAGGTAACGAGTCGAGATTCAAAGCCCATGATGCCAAATGAAAGCAGCATATGATACTGAAAATAAATCCCAAACGATCATGATTTTTCAAAATCACAATCCTTTAGATTCTACCTTGAATTGACGAGAAGTCCATAGTTTCCGTCCTTGTACAAGATCTACACTCCATTCACCTGCACGTAATAAATTTGGAGCTATAGAACTGACACAAATATTCTCTTGTTCTTTACAATTAGATACAAGCATTGTATCTAGACCTATAAACCAAATTTGCTTAAAGGGAACCGAATCTATAGAGCTGCCTTCTTTTTCGATTGGCAAATGAGAATGAAAATATAATCGTGTATTTTCTTCGAAAATAGAATCTACACCAAAAGGCGCACCATCGACAATATTACGACATACCACGCTTTGTTCTGGAGATAAAAGAGAAACTGTTTCTACCACAGGTTCAACGAAATCTGACTTTAAGCTCACATAAATTCGATGTACAAAAAAAGAAAAAAACACCACCGCAATAATCAGTGTTGTTTTTCTTAGGTAACGAAGTGGCGGAATACCTTCCACAGACACCTCTTATTAAATTAATTTACTTGTATTTTGTGTAAACGCAGGAACAGCGTCTACCAATTTTTCAACTAATAAACGATTATAATCTTCAATACGATTAGGTAACTTAGTGCCTGGAAATATTTGCACTAAAAGCAAAGACTCATTCACTGGTGAAATATAGATAGAGCGATTCTCTCCACCATAAGACACGGATTGGAAGTTTTCACCGCCAAGCATCATTCCTATCTGTTTAGCTGAATCAAATGAAGCCGTACTTAACACAGCCAGTGGAGTTGCATCCACACCTAGAGCTCCAACTTCAGCGATAATGGATCCATCGCGATGACAAAGAACGACATAATCTGCTTTTACACTTCCTTGATAAGCAAGCATCAAACGCCGTACTTTCTCTGCATCTTCTGAATATACTGCAAAATCGCTCATAAAAAAACCTCGTTCTAGTTCAACACATCACTCTTACTTCTTAGGAACGTAAGGGCGTAGTTCAATATCATCTTCTGAAACATCTTGATTTGGTTTTGGAACCTCACGACCAAACGTGGGCATTCTCTGAGGAGGAGGCGTTCCAACTTTTGGACGACCAAAAGGAGATGCTAGTGCACTTTTTTGGAACAAACCAGCATTACCTGTTCGAGGAGGTTCTGGTGCAGGCGCTTTTGCTGCAAACGAAGGCATCTTAAATGGAGAATTCGCTCCAGCAGAACTTTTTAGATCTGGTGGACCTGAAATGGGTTCCTCTTTTGGAGCAGGAGGCTCAGTCATAGAAACGCCATTTTTATTTAGCGTTAAATCATGAACACCCGCATTATTAACGCTCTCAGCGGCCTTACGTAAAAAGCCTTGCTTTACATTAAACTTTTCAATCACAAGCATGGCAATCGTTT
>JAAYXQ010000037.1 GCA_012515825.1 Fibrobacter sp. | reverse complement strand
GCCCCATGACCAAAACTTAAAGTAAGTGCTTTTGTTTGTTTTGCAATGGCAGTAGCATGCACCGAATCTTGTAAATAAATACAGCAATCCGATTTCTTTTGATATCGAACTAGATTTGCTTTAGCATCTCGATATTCTTCTACGCTATGATGCCAATCTAAATGTTCCGAAGTCACTCTTAAAACAACAGCGATGGAAGGAGAGATAGAGAGTGTCATTAATTGGAAAGAAGATAATTCTAAAATCACCACTCGATCGGGAGAATCTGTTTTTAACAAGTCTAAAGCAGGGATTCCAAAATTACCACCAATTTCACAAGGTTTGTTGACTGATTTCAGAATATGAGCAATCATGCTCACCACACTTCCTTTTCCTAGTGTTCCTGTCACCCCAATTATTTTTTTTGCTTTTGTTTCTTGGAAATAAATTTCGATTTGACTCGTTAATAAGCCACCATTCATCTGAAACTTCAGTAATTCAGGTAACATAGGATAGACTCCAGCGGACCGAATCACAGTCACACATTCTTTAAGCCCATCTAAATAATGCTCTCCTGTAAAGGTTTTTATTTCTATCTCTTTAGGAAGTAATTGTGGATCAATTGGATTTTTATCCATAATCACAATTTCTTTTATGCCTATGGAGAGAAGATATTGAAGAGAACTTTGACCTTCAACACCAAAACCTAAAATTCCAACAGGAGCAACAACACTTTGCATAATGATCCTTCTAATAACTACAATGGAATATAAAAAAGCATCCCATTTAGAGATGCTTAAAATATATAAAAGCCTCATTTAATCTTTTTATTCCAAATAGAAAATAGCCCTTATGAGATATAATTACGCCAATAACAGTTATTTGTTTTTTGCTTTTAATAAAGCTTCTTCTATTGAAAGGCCCGCATAATCTTGAGCATTAAACCAACGGCCACTTTTTTGATCGTCTAAAAGGGCTCCTACTAAAGCACCAGGAATTACCGATTCAACAGAATTTGGTGCATTCGGTCCACCCAAATCGGTTCTTAACCATCCTGGATCCATGACATTCATCATGACATTAGTCCCATTGAATTTGCAAGCAAAATCCGCTACAAATTTTGTTAAAGCGGCCTTAGCACAAGCATAACCCATCAATTCAGGCTGGTCAGCAATTCCACTTGTAGTCATCACAATGCGTCCAAATTGATTTGCCACCATCTTTGGCAAAAAGTGATAAGCAATCTGCACTGGAGCAAGACAATTGACGGCAAAAGACTGAACATAATCTTCTCTTTTATTGCTGTAAAAATCTGGACAATAAGGAACTTGTAAGCCAGCATTATTAAAGACAAAATCAACGATAACACCCATAGAATCGATTTCTTGAAGCATTGCTTGAATTGATTTTTCTGATTCTAAATCACAGGCAACAGCCTTTAATTTCACGCCTTTAGGTTTGAGTTCTTCTATTAATGGAGCCATATGCTCCAAAGCACGACTTTGTAAAATCAAATTGGAACCCAATGAAGCCATTGCGCGAGCGATTTCTCGGCCCACTCCTCGAGAAGCGCCTGTAATTAATGTCCATTTTCCTTGAATATTCATAAATAATCCTTTTGTTTTTCATAAAATATTTTTTTAGTTCACTTTTTAACGTTCTTTTTCCATTT
>JAAYXQ010000276.1 GCA_012515825.1 Fibrobacter sp. | reverse complement strand
GTGGGTTTCTTTTTTAGATAATCATTATTAAGATAAAGTAATTTCTTTTGCTTTGGCTTCTACAGCGGCACCAATTTTTATTTTAGATTCAATTTCATTTTTTGGATCGTAGTGAGTTGTAATTTCATTTACAAAAACGGAACCTGCAACAATTGCATATACATGATCTGCTAATTGTTTTGCTTGAGAACCACTACGAATGCCAAAACCACCCAAAATTTTAGATGATCCTTTAGAAAAGGAGTCTAGAAATTGAAGCGTTTGGTTATCAATTGTTGTTACTGAGCCCGTGATTCCTGCTCGAAGCGCCGCATAGATGTAAGTGAATTTTGCATCAAGCATTTTATTAAGACGCTCTTGAGTCATGGATGGAGCCGCGACAGGAATGTTTTCGACGCCCCATTTTTGGCATGCTGCAGTAAGTCCTTCATCTTGATCAAAAGGCAAATCAGGGATAATGACTCCAGATACACCTGCTTCCTTTGCTTCTTTTACAAAGTTTTCAATACCTGGAGTATAGGCTAAGGAAGCATAAGTCATTAAAAATAAGGGGATATTAGGATGCCTTTTATGTACTTCGGCAATAAAAGCGAGCCCTTTTTTAGTTGAAAAGCCCTTAGAAAGAGCGTCAGCACAGGCGGTTTGAATTGCTGGGCCATCTGCACTTGGATCACTAAAAGCGAGTTGAATTTCTAGAAAAGTACTACCGCCACGCACTAAGGCGTCTGCCACTTCGAGAGAAATTTCCAGATTCGGGTAACCAGCCACTAAATGAGACATTAATCGAATTTGGTTTTGACTAGTCATGTTATTTGTTCTCCAATTCTTTTTTAAGATTTGTTGGAAGAGACTCTGCATAATGGATATCTGTCCCATTTTTGAGCCTATCTAATTCACTTTGTAGGAATTGTTCCCATTCTAAAGGTCTAAATACAGGAGAAGTGATAAAAATATCTTTATCTCCACGTCCAGACATATTAATAATAACGGCTTTTTCTTTAGGAAATTCTTTAGCAATTTGAAGAGCGACAGCTCCAGCGTGAGCACTTTCCATAGCAAAGAGAATGCCTTCATGTTTTGCAAAAAATTGTAATGCTTCTAAGGCTTGATTATCCGTGATGGCTCTAAATTCGATGCGTCCTTTTTGCCCTAAAGAGGCGAGTTGTGGCCCTATTCCAGGGTAATCTAAGCCAGCAGAAATAGATCTAGTTTCTGCGACTTGACCATCGTCATCTAATAAAAAGCGACTTTTATAACCATGAACGATGCCATCTTTTGCCGCTGAACCACTCATACGAACCGCATTTTCATGAGGTCCAGGGCCAATACCGCCAGCTTCAGCACCAATTAAGCGAGGAGATGATTCTTCGATATAAGGTGAAAAGAAACCGATCGCATTAGAACCGCCACCTACACAGGCACATAGTGCAGCTATATCTAATTTTCGTTCTTGAGATTGCTCTTCTACTTCTTTACCAATGACTGATTGAAAGTAGCGGACGATATCAGGAAATGGGGCAGGGCCTAATGCAGAACCAATAAGATAATGCGTATTATCAAAATGAGCGGCCCAGTCTCGCATGGCTTCATTAATTGCATCTTTCAATGTTTTTGTACCTGCTTTTACAGGAATAACTTTCGCTCCATACATTTCCATTGCAGCTACATTGGGTTGTTGACGTCTAACGTCTACTTCACCCATGAAAACTTCACAGGGTAGCCCAAGCTTTGCGCAAGCAGCGGCTGTGGCTAAACCATGTTGCCCAGCACCTGTTTCTGCGATGATTCTTGTTTTACCCATTTTTTTCGCTAAAAGTGCTTGCCCAAGAGCGTTATTTATTTTATGAGCTCCTGTATGAGCTAGGCCTTCCATTTTAATGTAAATCTGAGCTCCACCTAATGCTTTTGTCGCATTTTCAGCAAAATAAAGAGGAGTTGGTCTACCGATAAAGTCTCGTTGCATAATGCGTAATTCTTCTAAAAATAAAGAATCATGCATTGCATTTTCAAATGCCACTTGTAGTTCATCTAAAGGTCTTCGTAGAACTTCAGCAACATATTTTCCGCCAAAGGGTCCGAAAAATCCATTATGACTCATGATGTAACTCCTTAAAGAATAAATTCATTTTTTCGATCGATTTTTTACCTGGCTTTAATTCTAAGGCGCTAGAAATATCGATTAATTCAGGTTCGAAATTGGAAATGATTTCCTTGACATTTTCACAAGAAATACCACCAGCAAGCCAAAGTGGGGTGAATTCTTTAGTCTCTTTCACGATGTGTTCGGGGATAGAAACTCCTGTACCACCTAAGACATTAGGAACTCTCGCATCAATTAAAACTCGGGGCTCTCCTTGGGACAAGTATTTTTTAACACCATCCAGATGAGAACTATGACTTACTCGAACGGCGCCATAATGGCCATAAGAAGTGTCGAGAAGAGATGGTATGTGACAATCATGGAATTGAATGGCGTCTAAAATACCGTATTCTGCTTTTGTGATCGCTTGAATCCCTTCAGAAGAATGAGGATTGGTAATCACTCCCACTAAAAGAGGGTAGAGTTCCATAGAATTAAGAATTTTTCTGACTTCTTGAATGAGATCTCCTGAGGCTTGTCGAGGACTATCTGAAAATACAAATCCGAGTAAATCGGCACCGAGTTCTGCAGCTTGAACTGCATCTTCAATGTTTGTAATTCCACATATTTTTACAAGAGGTCGGTGAGGATCCTTTTCTCTATGGATTTCACGCCTGAGTGCAAGAGCTTTCCAGAAATCACCTTCTCTATTTGGTTTGGCATCGTTAAAAGCTTTTACGAGTTGGGGAGTGAAAGAAGGCTTTTTCGCCACATTTTCTCCGACTAAAATTCCTTCAAAACCGAGATTTTTAGCAAAAGTCGCATCTTCGATAGTTTTAATTCCTGATTCAAAAACAGCTTTACAAGGGAGGCTATTTCTAAAAGAAGCAGGGATTAACGGGTCGATATGAAATGTGGCTAGGTCTCTAGAATTCACTCCTGCAACGACATCTCCATCTTGAATAGCTTCTTCTAATTTTAAGAGATCGTCATTTTCTCGTATTTCAATAAAGGGAGTCATGCCGAATTCTCTTGCTTTTCTTGCGAGACGTAAAAGTGTTTCAGTATCGAGAATGCGTGCAATTAATAAAACGGCATCCGCTCCACAGAGATAAGAAATTTCAATTTCTTCTTCTTTTAAGAGAAAATCCTTACGTAAAATAGAACAATCAGATATCTCTGAAGATACGTTCATAAGATCTTGTAAGGAACCCTTAAAAAAATGAGTTTCAGTGAGAACTGAAATCGCTTGAGTCCCTGCATTTGCATAGATTTTAGCTGTTTTTACGGCATCTAATTGAGGGGCTATATCGCCTTTAGAAGGAGAAGCTCTCTTGATCTCAAGAATGGTTCCACTAGGATTTAAGAACTGTACAATAGGACGTGTTCTTGTTTTAGGAATAGAAAAACCTAAAGAGGGACCTAAGCGTTCTAAATCTTTTTTTCGTTGTTCAACAATTTTATCTAATATGTTTTCTGTTTTCATCATTTTATTATTCGTGTGTTGCTTTTCGTACTTCTTCAATTTTTTTCATCACTGAACCATCTTGGAGGGCTTTCAAAGCTCGATCGAAACCTTCTTTGATCGACTTAACTTTACCACCAATATAAAGAGTGGCTCCAGCATTTAAGGCACATGAATATAAAATACCTGGACGCCCTTTACCCTGAATTAAATCCATGGCTAAAGCCACATTTTCTTTACCTGTACCTCCATCTAAATCACTTGAAGCACAAGTAGGAATTCCATAATCGCTAGGATTAATGGTGTATTCTTTCTTTTGATTCTTTTCATCAATTTCTATTACATAGGTTGGTGCACAAGGAGATATTTCATCAAATCCATCTTCACTTACAACTACCATAACTCTTTTGGCTCCTAGCATTTTAGAGGCCTCGGCAACAGGTAAAAGTAAATCTTTAGAATAAACGCCAAGCATTTGATAAGCAGCGCCCGCTGGGTTTGATAAAGGGCCGATTAAGTTCATAATCGTTTTAATCCCCATAACGTTTCGGACAGGAGCCGCAAAACGCATTGCACTATGATAAACTGGAGCAAATAGAAAACCAAAATTTGTTTTTCGGATCACTTCAGCTGATTTTTCAGGTGAAACGTCTATTTTAAAACCAATGTTTTCATAAAAATCGGCAGACCCAGATTTACTTGAGACGGCACGATTCCCATGTTTTGCAATAGGTAATCCACAGGTAGCTGCAATTAAAGCAGACATAGAACTGATGTTAAAACTTCCTTTACTATCGCCACCAGTACCCACAATGTCTGTGAGTTCTATGTCGGTTAGAGGCATTGTTTTTTTCTTTCGGCAAAGCACAGCAGCGCAACCTGCAATTTCTGCAGCGGCAGGGCCTTTAGAGGTAATGGCTGTTAAAATGGCGCTCATTTGACGTTCATCGAGAACTCCTTCTGTTAAATCTTCCATAAAGAGTTCCGCTGTGGCTTTGTCTAAATCTTTGCCTGAAGTCAAATCGTTTAAGATTTGTTTTACAGGAAGAGATTCTCTACGGTAGTTTAAGAAAGCTTTGAAAAAAGCTTCGCCTTGCACAGAGGCTATGGATTCAGGATGGAATTGAACACCCTCTATTTCTAGCGTCTTATGACGAATACCCATAATATCGCCATCACTAGATCTTGCTGATATTTCAAAATCTGAAGATAACGTGGATTCATCGATGACTAAGCTATGGTAGCGTGTAAAAGTACTTTTTAACCCAATGGTTCTGAATAAACCTTTTCCATCTAAAGTGATTTCTTCAGCAATACCATGCTTAATGAATTTTGCTTGTATAATCGAGGCTCCAAAAGCATAACCAATAGCTTGATGGCCGAGGCAAACGCCTAAGATTGGAATTTTACCTGCAAAATGTTGAATGGCTTGAACAGAAATGCCTGCATCTTCTGGACGTCCTGGGCCTGGTGATACAATCAATTTAGAAGGCTTTAAAGATTCTATATCTTGAATAGAACACTCTTTACTTCTTAACACTTCAATTGGTTCTGTAGTAATGCGAGCAATCGCTTGAACCACATTATAAGTAAAAGAATCGTAATTATCAATCATGACAATCATTTTAAATCTCCTTCTAGAACGGCACGCATTGCCCCAAGTTTTTCATTAGTTTCTTCCCATTCACGTTCTGGCTCAGAAGCGTAGACAATACCTCCGCCAGCTTGTAATGTCCACTTGTTTTGTTGTTTTAAGGCGGATCGAATAGTGATGCAAAAATCAAGATCTCCATCGGCTTCAATATAACCGACTGCTCCTGCATAAAAATTGCGTTTCACCTTTTCTAAACGTGAAAGAATTTCGATCGCACTAATTTTTGGGGCTCCACTTACAGTTCCTGCAGGGAAAGCTGATCTTAAAACATCAATAGGGCGTTTATCTTTTCTGACTTTACCATTGACATCAGAAACAAGATGGATCACGTGACTAAAAATTTCACTTTCCATATTGCGAATTAATTTAACAGAACCTGCTTCACAAACTCTACCTAAATCATTTCTCGCTAAATCGACAAGCATTAAATGCTCTGCGCGTTCTTTCGGATCGTTGATCAGTTCTTTCTTTAAAGCAAGATCTTCTTCTTCATTTTTACCACGGCGTCTTGTTCCAGCGATAGGTCTAATCGAAGCCACTCCATCTCGAACACGAACAATACTTTCTGGAGAAGCTCCTATAAATTGATGTGTTCCGTAATTCAAGTAGAAAAGATAAGGTGAGGGATTTACTGAACGTAAGCGACGGTAGACTTCAAGGGCATCTACATCAGATTCTAATTGTAATCTTCTCGATGGAACAGCCTGAATAATATCACCAGCCACAATATGTTTTTGTAATTCACATACTTTTTCAAGATATTCTTTCTTAGATTCCTTTAGATCCGTAAGAACTCGGCAATTAGAACTATTATGAGGGTTTGCCATATAAGAAAAATCAAGATCATTCAGTTTTTCTTTAAGTCTTAGAATCGCATTGTCAAGATCAATTTCATGTTCTTTATAATTGAGAGCAAAAACATGAAGAGTTTCTGTAAAGTGATCAAAAACAATGTAAACATGCCCAACAATAAATTCAGATTCTGGAATATGCAATTCGTCTATTTGAGGAGCCAAATGAATGGTATCGCAACGAGCGCAAAACTCATAACTGAGATAACCAATTCCTGCGGCTGGTAGCGGAATATTTTGTGGTGGAAGCTCGTTTTCTTCTGCAATTTCGAGAAGAGCATCTAAAATATCCGCCTTTTCTTTCAAATGAAAAGGCTGCCTTTTCCCTTCGACGACAAAGGCAACCCCTTCTTCATCTTGAATCACTCGAAAAGCCTCTTCGAGCATTAAAATGGAGTAGCGATCTTTGCCTTGAGAAAAAGAGGCTGATTCAAGAACCGCTTTTGCACCGAGCTTTTTGGCAAGAGAAAATGGAGTGTAACGATCTCCAGAGAGAGAGAGGTAAATGTTGTCTGTTCGTTTAGTCATCATTCATCCGTTGTTAAAAAAAATCAAGAAATAAAAAAAGGCTCCGGGGAGTCCGGAGCCAGATTTGAAAAAAAACAATCCAAGCACAAAAACCAGACTCCAGTCTACTGAGTCTGCCACCACCAATTGTTATTTGTGCAAATAAAATTCATGTGCATAAAACTAAGCATAATTAAAATGATTGTCAAGTAAATTTTTAATTTTTTTTTGTAGCCTCATTTATGTGGTAAAAACACAAAAAATGAAAAACTTCCATATATATGGATTCAATTACAAAAATGCACATTTTTATTGAATTTTAATTTTTATCAGAGCCCTTTTTTAGGGGCGGGTTCTAGTAAGCAGTGTTTCTTAAAAGTTTTTCTACTTTTGAAATTCTACATAGAGGAATAATTAATGTCTCCTTTTCTAATATTTTTTGTCTTACTAGGCTACTTCTTTTTATTAGGAACGATTTCATTTTTCACAAGTCGTAATGAAAATGATAATGATTCCTTCTTTATTGGAGCGAAAAAGTCTCCTTGGTATATTGTTTCGGTTGGGATGATTGGGGCTACTCTTTCTGGCATTTCAGTGGTCTCAGTTCCTGGAATGGTGCGTTCCTTAAATTTCACTTATATGCAAATGGTTTTTGGATTTTTCATTGGATATGTTGTTGTGGTTTCTGTTCTTTTACCTGTGTATTATAAGCTAAATCTTACAAGTATCTATGGTTATTTGGGGAATCGTTTTGGTTCTTTAACTCATCGAACAGGGGCATTATTCTTTATCTTTGCTAAGGCCGTTGGTGCATCTGCAAGGCTTTATGTAGTGGCTATTGTATTACAGGAATTCATTTTTGATGCCTGGAATGTCCCTTTTTCGCTTACGATTTTTTTGACTCTTTTTGTGATATACCTTTATTCGTTTAACGGAGGGATAAAAACAATTGTTTGGACAGATTTTTTTCAGACGATTGCCTTACTATTAACTGTAATCTTAATGCTTGTAGAAGTAGTTCGATTACTCGATTTTAACGTATTTTCTGCAGTGAAAGTATTAGTAGAAAGTTCTTATTCACAAATCTTTATTTTTGACGATTGGCATAGTCGAAGTCATTTTATAAAACAATTTTTGAGTGGTATTTTTGTGGTGATTGTCATGACTGGTTTAGATCAAGACATTATGCAAAAAAACTTAAGTTGTAAGAGTTATAAAGAATCACGTCGAAATATGCTTTGGTATGGATTTGCTTTTATTCCAGTGAATTTATTGTTCTTATCTCTGGGTGGTCTGCTTTTAATTTATGCTTCGGTAAATTCTATTGATTTACCTGCAGTGAATGATTCGATTTTACCTTATTTTGCGATTCGTTTAAGTCCCTTGGTAACGGTCTGTTTTGTGATTGGTATTGTGGCCGCGGCTTTTTCGAGTGTGGATTCCGCATTAACATCATTAACCACCTCATTTTTTGTAGATATCTTAAAAAAGGATAAGCAGGTAGATAAAAAGTCTAGAAAAAAAATCCATTTTGGTTTTACTTTTTTGTTTTTCTTTTTAGTCCTTTTATTTCGGTTTTGGAATAATCAAAGTGCCATAGACACCATTTATACGATTGTTTCTTATACTTATGGACCTTTATTAGGGCTGTTTGCTTTTGGCCTTTTTACTTCCTATTCTATTCGTGAAAAATGGGTTCCTTGGATTGCTGTTGCCTCACCTTTGATTTCATATATTTTAAAAGTGATTTTGGAGAATCAATTTGGTTATGTTTTTGGATATGAATTATTGATTTTAAATGGTCTTCTTACTTTTATAGGTTTAAAATTAGTTGCTTATAAGCCAAAAATGAATAAAGAAGAGAAAACTCTCGAGTAAAAATGTTATTATTAACTAACTATTCATTAAAATTAGTGTGGTTGATGATGAAAACGGGTAAACTTTAGTGATTGTAAACGGAATTCAGTTTTAAAAAAACTATTCGATGTATTTTAATGTTTAATTATTTAAATATTTGTCTTTTTGTCTATTTAATGAATAAATTCTGATTAAAATTGGGATTATTTTACTTTCTTTCCTATATGTTTGAATCGAAAACAAAAAACTTAAATAAGATAAAATTAAACCTAACAATTGTTGGAAACCTTCTTTTATTTGAATTAAAAAAGAAAGCGAAACAATCTAGAAAAGCTCAAGAAGCGGTTTTACGAGATATATTAACGATTTCAAAAGATACCGAGTTTGGTCGAAAGTATCAGTTTGAGAGAATTCTATCGTCGGTGAATGATTTCTCATTAATGGATCTTTATGAGGAATTTGTTCCAGTAAGTCAATACGAAGATTTATATCCTTACATTGAACGGCATAAAAATGGAGAAGAAAATATTCTTTTTCCTGGAAAGCCTAAAATGTATGCGACTACAAGTGGCACCACTAATGAACCTAAATGGATTCCAATTAC
Organism: Fibrobacter sp.; assembly: GCA_012515825.1. Lineage (GTDB taxonomy): Bacteria > Fibrobacterota > Fibrobacteria > Fibrobacterales > Fibrobacteraceae > Fibro-01. The sequence continues at coordinate 3,906 of JAAYXQ010000276.1, read as the reverse complement.
AGAAAAATATTATCATGAAGTTTATAATCGGATGAGCCCTATTTGGCTTTATTCTTTTATTGCCAAACGTAAACATGCTTTTGATGGTTCTATCGTATCCAATGTAGGGAAAGCAATTCAAGGGGCTGCTCCAGATGGCACTGTTTATGGATCAATAGCGGGTGTTACTCAAAGAGATTGCCCTCCTTTTATTAAAGCTATGTTTGCCTCGCCATCAGATATTTTCATGATTGAAGATTATAAAGCTCGTTATTATGCGATTATGAGAATGGGAATTGAGCGAGACGTTCATTTAGTGATTGGCGGTAATCCAAGTACATTTATAGAAATGCAAAATAATGTAGATGAATTTCTTGGTGAATATATTAAAGATATAGAACAAGGTACTTTAAGTCAATTATTTCATATTCCAGAAGAGGTTCGACAAGCAGTAAAACCTTATTTGAAACCCAATCCGAAACGGGCTAATGCTCTTCGAGAAATGAAAAAGAACTACCCTCGATTACTTCCAAAGCATTACTGGCCAAATCTGCAAGTTTTAAATGTCTGGAAATCTGGAAATTCAGCTGTTTATTTTGAAAAGATTAAGGATTTTTTCCCTGAGACGTGTTATTTTATGGAACAGGGTTATTTCTCTCCAGAATGTCGTCCTGGTGTAGTTATTGATCCAGATACTGATAGTACGGTCATATTTCCTCATAAGAATTATTTTGAATTTGTTCGAGAAAAAGATATTGATAAAAAAAAGCCTAAATTTTTCCACTTAGATGAGTTAAAAGTTGGGGAACGTTATTGCATTTATGTGACAACGTATTCGGGCCTTTATCGTTATAATCTAAATGACTTAGTCGAAGTGACTGGATTTTATGAGCAAACACCGATGGTTCGTTTTGTTCAAAAAGTTAACGGTATTATTTCGATGTCTGGTGAAAAATTAAATGAAAACCAATTTATAAGTGTTGTTCGACAAGTGGAAATAGAATTTTCTAAAAAACTTCTCTTTTTTATTGGGTTTGCTTCTATTAAAGAATCTAGATATCATATTTATTATGAATTTCAAGATGATAATATCCCAGACGATTTAGTGACTCGTTTTACCGCAAGAGTAGATGCCATATTAAAATCTAAAAATATGGAATATGCAGACAAACGCGAGTTAGGCCGTGTCGATGCTCCAATTGGGCATCTTTTACAAATACACGCATTTGAAATTTTTAAATCAAGAATTATTGATCAAGGCCTTTATAAAGACCGTTTCCGATTGAATTATTTGATGCAAGACGAATTACGTCATGGCATGTTCAAGAAACTAATTAAGCGGAAATTTTCCTAGAGAAACCTTAAATATTAAGGTAGTTTTTCATGATTTAAAATGGCTAGCTGCAGTTCCCTAATAGAAATACAAGCTTTTTCACTCCAATCTAATAGTTGATTTAATGTGTCTCTACTGAAAGAGGAATGTTCACCAGTGCCTTGAATTTCAATAAACTCAGAAGCATCACGCATCACCACATTCATATCGACATCGGCAGCAGAATCTTCTTTATAGCATAAATCCAATAAAGGTTCTCCGTCCACGACACCAATAGAAATAGCTGTGATCACATGTTGTAGAATCTGTTCTTCTATTTGGGCTTCTCGCTTAATCTTTTTTAACGCCATCGCAAGTGCTACAAAACCACCAATAATACTTGCTGTTCTTGTACCACCATCAGCTTCTATCACATCGCAATCCACTACAATAGCACGTTCTCCAAGTGCAGAAAGATTCGCTGCTCCTCTAAGAGCTCGGCCTATTAATCTTTGGATTTCTTGAGTCCTTCCACTTGCTCCTTTTCGTTCTCTATCGACTCGTTGAGAAGTACTTTGTGGCATTAAAGCATATTCCGCTGTAATCCAACCAGATCCTTTTCCTTTTAACCATTTGGGCACTTCTGGGAGTAAAGTGGCGTTACAAATGACACGTGTTTTTCCCATTTCAATTAATATAGAACCGTCTGCACTACTAATAAAGTGGGGTGTCATACGAATGGTGCGTAGTTGATTTGGTGCACGATTATCAATTCTTTCCATTTTAAACCTCGAATTTTAAACCTTGTGTTAATCCTTTTTTAAATGAACCTAGCCGATAAATGAAATCGGTGTATTCTTGTAATTCTTGAAGGGCTTCAATGACTTTAGGGTTGTGAGGAGATCCTTCGAAAGAAAGATGGAAAATATATTCCCAAGGCCTATCTGGATGAGGTCTACTTTCGATTCGAGTCAAGTTTAAATCACGATGAGCAAAACAACCAAGAGCATTATAAAGAGAACCAGAAGATTTAGATTTCTTTAGTTCAAAAAGCAAAATCGTTTTGACATCATCTCCTTCGGGGAGTTCTGGTTGATTTTTTTGAATGGCATAGAAACGTGTAAAATTAATGCCCTTCATATTTTCAATCCCGTTCGCGAGGATTTCTAAATCGTAATATTGAGCCGCAAAGGCACTTGCTATAGCACCATCGGTGTGGTTATTTCTTTTTGCAATTTCTTCAGCACTACCAGCAGTATCAAAAAAAGGAACCTTTTCAATGATTGGATTTTGCGAGAAGAAACGACTGCATTGAGCAAGTCCTTGAGGATGACTAAGAACTCTTCTAAGATCTTCTATGCGAGTTCCTTTGATAGCACAAAGAGCGTGCTCAATCTGAAGAGTGACTTCAGATACAATCGGGTGTCGCCATTTGTATAAAAGATCGAAATTTTCATATACAGAGCCAGCTGTAGAGTTCTCTATAGGAATAGCTCCGCCATCAATTAGACCTGTTTCTATCCCTTGATAAATATCTTCAAAGGAGTGCATCGGAATCACAGAAATATCATTTCCAAATAAATAATAGGCTGCACTTTCGCTATAGGCTCCATGCCTTCCTTGAAACGCAATTCTTTTTTTTCTAGTCATTTACAAATCTCCTGGCCCCTTTATATCTTGATTTCCAATAATCCATTTCCATTGGAGTAATAGTCACGCCTTTAGAAGAACTCGCATGAGTGAAGCGATTCTTGTTTAAATAAATTCCCACATGATTGATTCCCCAAACATTACCAAAAAAGACAAGGTCTCCTTCTTTTAAATCCCCTGCTTTTACTGCACTTCCCATTTTAAACATGTTAGCGGCATTGTGGGGGAGTGAAATATTAAATTTTGTTTTATAAATTTGCATTACATAACCAGAACAGTCTGTGCCAGAACGAGACGAACCACCATATTTATAGCGAGTGCCAATCCAAGGTTTTATAAAATCTTCTAATGATGAATTATTTGCGACCTGAGTTGTTTTTTTGTTTGATATGGGTTTTCTTTCTTTGTTTTTATCCGTTATCTCCTCTTTCTTCTTTTCTTCAGTTACTTTTGTAGAAGACTCTGTTTCAGTAGATGCTTTAGATTGAGAAAGAGTTTTATAATCACCAATTTTACGATCATAACCCGTTCTAAGAGGCATTGTACATGCACTTAAGAATAGAATAGAACAAATAAGCCCTTTTTTTAGAAAAGAGGGCGAAAATAATAAACAAAAGATGGATTTATTCCTTTTCAACACATTCAGGGGCAAATCAATTGGGTAAAAACGACGCATTAATAACAATTTAGAAATATATATGCTAAAAATTGTTGTATCATTTCATTTATTGCCCAATTTGGAATGATTTATTATATCATAGAATAACGCTATGAAGAGGTGTGATTCATATTATTGAAAGCTGCTTCGCGTTCGATTCCCCTCTAAAACAGCCCAGTTTTTTTATGCCGAATCAAGCGTTATTTGATCCCATAAAGGGATCACTACCACAGGGGTATCATTCTCACTAAATGCTAAAGCATAAGTGTTCATGTTTCTCACATAAAAAGTAAACTTTTAAGTGTTC
>JAAYXQ010000003.1 GCA_012515825.1 Fibrobacter sp. | reverse complement strand
CCATCTCTAGAATTTCATCCGCTATTTTTTCAATCTCATTAAAGTTCGTTTTAGTCATAGCCTTGCTTAGCTTTTTATCGAGAGCATCGGTGCTAAAAAGGCGTATGCTCTTACGATAGGCGAGGTAGGAAAATCTAAAACGAGTCATGTCAATAGAATCTAAGACTGCCGTGTCTTTCTTTTCTAATTTTTTTAATGTTTCTGTATAAAAAGACGCGTCCACTTTAGGTGGTGTAAAAGTGGGTTTGAATTCAGCAATTTTTAAGGAACTTTTGGCGAGCGGAGGTTCTTGTTTCAAATTACCTGCACAAGCAGATAACAATAGAATAGCACATAGGTTTAATATAATCGATTGAATTTTCATTTTTTTTCTCCGTTCTAACGCACAAGGTAAAAATAATAAGTTCCATTCTTTTGATCAAAGATTTTCTAAAAGAGAGCCTATTTTAAGGATGCTATTCCTATCCTTAACAAAGAATAATGAATAAATATTTTTTTTACTGAATATTCATATAAAAAAAATTATTTAATTGAATATTAGTGTTTAAAAGGTTGTGAAATCCAAATTAATGTGGAAAAAGTAAGAATTTAAAGAATCTAATCATAAAATAGGTCTAAGCCCATTTTTTTTCTTCATATTTTTTTTTTGAAGTTAAATTATATTTGGATTTTGCCTTTTTTAAGGTTATTATCCAAAACAATAAGGAGTCTTTTTTGTTAGATATTGGTTCAGAACATATACCTCTCACTTCCAGGCAAATGGAAATTTTAGAGTATATAGCCAAAGGCTGTACCAATGCTGAGATTGCGCGCTATCTGGGGTTATCTGAAAACACGGTTAAAGTACACGTAGCTCGACTTTTTTCTGCATTAAATGTATCGAATCGAACAGAAGCGGCTCTTTATTATCAGAAATCGAAAGAACATCAAATTCAAGATGGAATGTACAATTCTATCGTGGTCATTATTAGTGATTTTAAGAGTAATACCCTCCCTCAAGAGACTCTAAAAAAGATGAAAGATGCGGTGGTCGCTCTTTTATCATTAAAAACATTTGTCGATGTGATATTAGAATCCAATTTAGACCAAGTGGATTTAAATTCAAGAGATTCTATTTTCTTACGTACGGAAATAGAAAAAACAGGCGACTCTTTTGATGTCAATATTTATATTGACGATTATAAAAATAAGGCCTCCATTTGGAACCGAAACCTATCTAACTCTCTATTTTCTGGAAAACACGTAGAAGATTGGGCGGCTCATGCGATTGCAGCAAATGTGCTTAGAGTGCTTATCACTCAAATCAATCTGACAGAACCAGAAAACCTTTCCCTTCCAGAAAATAAGTCTAGTAGCATTTTATATGGTTTAAGAATGATTGAGATTCGATCCAAAGAGTCCGTACAAAAAGCGCATTTGATTTTTTCTGGCATTTTAAAAGATAATCCACATAATATTTTTGCTTTATATGGTTTAGCAGCGACTGAATATCTCATTTTGATGCATCATTATTCAAAAGATGTAGAACAAACAAAAATGTGCTTTATGCAGTGTTGTCAAACATTGAAGAATTTATCTCAATCGAGTGCACAGTCTTGGTATATACAAGCTGTGGGGCAAATGATGATTGGAGATGTTCCTGGCGCCATCCTCTTACTTAAGAACGCTCTTCGTATTGATCCATCACTTCAAATGGTTTATACTTTATTAGGGCAGCAATATTGTTTTACAGGAGATTATCAGAAGGGTTATGAATATATGGACTATGGCTTCTCATTATGTCCTGAATTTCGTTATTCTGGTAATAATCTGGTCGTGATGAGTATCCTTCTTTATGGATTAGAACGCTATCAAGAAGCGATAGCTGTTTTGGAAGAAAGCTTTTATCTACAGACCTCTTCTTGGATCAATAGAGGTTTCTATGTGAGCTCTCTAATCCATCTTGGTCAAATAAATAAGGCGAAAAAAGAAGCAAAAGAACTTCAAAAAATGATCGATGAAGCCGATTTATTGACTATTCGGAGTGCTTTGAACATATTAAATGTTTCGTTGAGAAAACGAGTGGAAGAATCTCTATCTCATGTTCAGCTGATAATTCCATAAAAAAAAGTTGATAAGGGGATTATTTTATTGATAGATTATAAAATAGGCTTTTTTTAGAAAAATAAAGCCTTTTTGGTTAGTTCTATGAAAAATGAGTGTTGATTGAATTTGTCTGTATTTTAAATAATTATTGTATTGATTTTTAATAAGTGTTTTTTGTTTTTGGGAGCATCATTAAATGAATGAAAGTCAATTTATAACTGATGAACGACAGCTTGAATTTTCTGAGTTGTTACCAGGAGATATTCTAGTTTTTCGCGCTGAAAAAGAGGATGCTGTATCTTTAGCGATATCTTATTTAACTGATTCTGATGTAAGTCATTCTGGAATTTATCTTGGTTTAAATAATAAGGGAGAAGCTGTTTTTGCAGATGAAGGTGCATTAGGCTTAAGACCATATATAATGAAACCCAATTTAAAAGGGCAACCTGTTTATGTTCGTCGATTAAAAGACATTTGTGATATCAAACCTGTATTATTAAAAGCACAATCTTATTTGCATGACACTATACCTTGTGATTGGACTTCTTTAGTTTTGTTAGCTCTAATTTTGTTATACAAAAAAATTCCTGTTTATAAATACCCTGAAAAAATAATTACTAAAGTTTTATTAGTTGCCGCTAGCGCTATTGATGAGTACTTAAGTCAAAAGAATAATACTGAAAAAGAATTGATGATTTGTTCTCAATTTGTTTTTTGCTGTTTTGAAGAGGCGTCTAAGTTAGAGGCAAAATATAAGTTGGATTTGTATGAGGATCGGTACTTCAAATCCTCATCCTCTAAAGAACCCAATTTAATTAGAAGAATCTTTAATGAAATTCATAAATCTTCTCGTGTGATTGAATTTAATGCAGTAGAATTTGAAGACACGTATAGTGATATAGAATCTGAAATTGCTTTATGGGTTAAATTGCAAAGGAAAAAAACATTTTTGTTAGAAAATAAGCGCACTTTTGAATTACATAATGATTTGATTGCAGCTGTGATCCTTTTCTCAGACAAATGGTATGAACTCCGTTTTGGAGAAAGGTCTTTATCCTCTTTTGAAAAGCTAAATCGAAATGCAGTAGATTATAATCGATCGTTATTTATTACCCCAGCCGATTTAAAACTACACATGAAAAATTTAGACCCTTTGGGTTGGATTCCATTTGATCGCATGGATGAATAAGCTCCTTATTGAATAAAGGAATTAGTGTTATGAAATATCATTATCGAATTTATAGAACTTTAATGGAAAGCATTCGCTTAAAAAATGAAGCACTTGAAAAATACCCATCCTATGTTACTGAAATAACTGTTTATGATGATAGGGAAACGGGAGCCTATGATGTTGAGTTTTGGCTTTCTTCTTCAGATGATATTGATGTCGAAATTAATGGGAAATTATGCTTTGTAGGTCCTTCTCAGCCGATTTTAGTAAGAACAAATGCTTTAGGTCATATTTATATTGTTGGCGAAACTTCTACACTTTCATTTCCTGAATTTACTATTCGACAGGCAGAAGAAGAGGAGACGGTTCATATTCACCCATCAGGGCCGATTTATAAAAAACTTTCCTCTTTAGAAAATGATTGCTTTTTAATGGCCAAAAAAAGGGGAGGAAAACCCTTTATTTCTCCTGAGAATTGTAAAGAAGAAACATTAAAAGCGCTTTGTAAAAGTATAAAACATTTATTCCATTTCTCTTCTTCTTCAGAGATGATTTACCCTGGTTTTAAATTGGTAAATGATCCTCAAACATTAAAATATTTTGAATGGAATGAAGATGCTCTATCTCTTTTTAAAAAAGAGATTGACTCCAAAGAGCTTGTTCAATACGGAAAAGTAGCGGATTTTAGAGATGCGGTAAAAAATAAAAGTATTCTCATTCAAGAAGTTATTTTTGAAAAGAAAGTAGGCTTTTATTTCTTATATCAATCTGAAGATTTACAATACATTTATTTTATTGATGACTTTTCTGAATCTTCTGTTTTAGATATTGTTGAAATTTTGTTTTGTTTAATTGGTGTTTCTTTCAACGATTTATATGAATGGTTAGGTTTTTTTGTAGATACAAAAAAATTATATGAAACCACCCAGAAAATTGCTTTAGAAACGAGACTGCAGTATTCTCTTTTTGATTCTTCTATTGAAACGTGTATGAAAGAAACTCTTCGTCAGGGTATTAGTTATTTATGGGAAACCAATAAAATCTTTACTCAGATGATAAATAGTTTAGACCCTAATCTTTCTATTTCAGAAACACTCAATGCTTCTGGTTATATTAAAATAAAAGATATGGGGCATTTTGAATTTCTAAGTCGTAATTTTTTATGGCAAACGCTTATAAATTCTGATGTTGATAAAAACTTCTTTTTAGAGTCATCCATACTTAAAAATGATTACATAGAAGATTGGGATGATTTTTTAGCTGATTTGAAAAAGACCGTTGTGGAAATACAAAAAACAATGGATTTTGAATCGGCGATGCAGTATTTTTCTCAATTATTTCAGAGATCAGAAAACTTTTATTCTTATGTAATGAGTGGTTTATTAAAAGTAATGAAAGCTCTTTCTTTGATGTCATTAGAAAAAATTAATGATGATTCTCCGATGATTTTGAAACATATTCAAAAGCTTATTATTCCCATCGAATCTTTATTAGAAAAGGAAGTACAAATTCCTTTATTATCTGCATATTATTCTGAAATTAGCGGAGGTAAAAAATTAACTTGGATGGATCTTCCTGCTTTTACTGCCGCCATTCCTTTATGTGCATTAAAAGAAAAATCTGAAGAATATTTAGAAGAAGCCTTTAAGATTATCGCTGCACATCAATATTTTGCTTTATCTGTTAAGACAAATATTTCCCCATTACTTGCGATAGCGTATAAGAGTGGCTTTTTGTTCCCTACATATGCGCCGTTTGCAGAAATCTCAGACGCAGAAAAAAAATATAGAACGAGTATTGCTTTTGATTTAGTCTTAAATGGAATTGGTAGTTTATTACCCATGGATCCAGAGTTAAAATATCAAAGCCAGATCACTTCTATTAGTGTCTCGTTGGCCACAAGCTTGTATCAAATAAAAGACATTGCAAGTAATGAGGCATCAGAATATCTTTATTATTTAATTCCTCAGTTATCTAGTGTATTTATGATTGGCTATTTAAAAGAATTAGATGGTTCTACAAAAGCGGTGTCAAGAAAATTCCCTCTTTTAGCTGATGCTGCTGCTGCTACGGGTCTTCCTTCTTGTATTAGAAGTAATAGAACTAGCATTTAATGCTCACTTTTATAATTAATTTTTATTGATTCTTTTATTATAAAAGTGAGTTAAATGCTTGTCTTTATTAAAATTTCAATGTTTTGTTGTGTTATCTCTAGTTAAACGCTCACAAAAACAAGAGCGTTTTTTGCTTTAATGCGCTTTTTATCTGTGGTGAAGTTGAATAACTTATAGGTGTAAACACTTTATTTCAACCTCAATCAAGGAAATATATCATGAAAACCACAATCACAAAAATAACAGCACTCAGTGTATTTGCCATGAGCGCGATGCTTTTTTCAGCTTGCTCTGAAGATGCTTCAAATCCAGCAAGTAATGAAGTCCCTCTTGAAGAGAGTCTTCTTTTGGAGGGTATTGCAGCCACTGGTTATGCGGCGTCAGCAAGAACCTTCTATGTGAATAATAATGCTGGTGAACGAGTATGTAAGGGAGTTACAAATGAAGCTGGAGAATACCAATGTTTTTTTGGAATAGAAAAAGCAAAATGGCCAATGGATGTTGTTGTAGAGTTGGATGACTCAAAAATTAAAGCTATAGTTCCTTATCAGAGTGATACTATTAAAAATATGTTTGCACTTGTCAACCCAATAACCAATTTATTTGCTGAAAAGGCAGAAGAAGAATTTGATCGAAAAGAAATGACTCGATTAAACTTAGATTTACTGAATCAGGAAAGTATTCAAAAGCTATTAGGAGAGGGTATTATTAATGCAGACGTTTTTGTTCGAGATGAGTCTTTTAAGGCAGCTCAAAAAAATAATCACTCTGCTGAATCTAGTCTTGAAGATATGGTTTTGCATACTATGGGAGAAATCGCAGAACGCCATCAAGAAGAATTACAGACTTTTATTGTCGAAGAACATGACTTTCGATCTCATTTATTCGAAAATGATGAAGAATTTTATATGTATTTAGCAGTAAACTTAGTTGATTATAATGTTGCGCGTGAAAAAATAATACAATCATGTAAGAATCTCTATTGGGATGACGCCATTATGGCGGATTCATGTGATATGAAAATAAATGAAAGAAAAAATCGATACAAAGCAACGTTAGCTGAAATCCCTGAATGTAATCAAGAAAAAGGAAAAGCCTTTGTTAAAGAAATGTTATTCTTAAGAGAAAAAATGAGAATTTATAACATGATTAATAACAAAACAGCATCTGATTCATTAAAAAATAGGCCTGTAGATGAATCGCTTCAAATGATGGAACAATTAATGGTACAGTTGCAAGCGGACCCTAATTGTGAAGAATCTATATTAAAAAATGTAGAGTATCCTAATATTCCAAGAGAACAACAAGGAAAACTTGAATAAAAAATTCTTATGAGATAATTCCCTTTTGAGCTTTTTAACTCAAAAGGGTTTACTAGTATAAAAAGTCATCTAAATGCTATTTTAAAAAAGGTAAATTTATATCATGTCATTAAAGACGACAAATATTTTTAATTATACCGATTTTTTAAGTTTCTTAAAAGATGCTTTTCAGGAATTAAAAGAAAAAGATTCCAAGTTTTCACAGCGTTATATTGTAAATCGTTTGGGGATAAACTCTACAGGTTGGTTAGCCGATCTCTTTTCTGGTAGAAGACTTTTACCACGTAAACATTTAATCAAATTTTCTTCATTGTTAGAATTATCGGCACGAGAAGAACTTTATTTTGAAACGCTTGTTGAATATTCTCAAAGCAAAAGCTTACAAGAGAAAAATAGAGCCTACGAAAAACTACTAACATTTCATGAAATCCCTAGAGATCTTGTTGATAATGATCGGGCGGAGTATTTTGATAAATGGTATTATTCTGCGGTTCGAGAATTGCTTTTGATTGCTCCATTTAGAGGGGATTATACATTATTAGCTCGAAAATTAGTTCCACCAATTACACAAAGTCAGGCGAAACAAGCGATTGAGCTTCTTGAACGTCTTAAGATGATAAAAAAATATGCTAATGGGGAATATCGTCCTACAGTAGAGCATGTAAAAAAGAATAGCATTTTTTCTTCAATTCATTATTATAAATATGTTCGCTCACAAATGGAATTAGGCTTAGGTGCGCTTGATCATTTTCCTAAAGAAGAACGGGATATATCTGCTCTAACCGTCTCTTTAAGCGAAGAAAGTTTTCAGACGGTACAGGACGATCTAAAAGCACTTCGTCAAAAAATGATTCAATTATCTGAAAAAGATAATAAAAAGTTTTGGGATGTTCTAAAAAAGGATTCTCGCCGGATTTATCAATGTGTTTTTGAAGTATTTCCAGCGACAAAAAATGAAGGGGATAAATAATGCGTTTTCTCACAATTAAGATAGTCTTTTCTTTTCTTTGGTCATTTTTTTTGCTTTCTTGTTCTTCAAATCAAGCGAGTACAGAAGTGGAAAATCAATTAGAAATTGCCTCTATTGAAGGGGTTGTAGCGACTGGTTATGCTTTTTCTGATGCAAAATGGACTATTTTTGATCAAGATAATCAACAGATTCAAGAAGGGTTAACTAATAAAGCAGGGGAATTTAAGGCTAATATTTCCCTAAGTAAAAAGGACTCTCTTTTGTTCCCTTTACTGATTCAGGTGACAAAAGAAGAGGATACTCTTTATTCTTTTGTGACTTTTGAGGATGCTTTTAATGCAGAAAGTGATACTTCTGTATTTATTTTAGTAAATCCAATAACGAATGCTGTGACTGATTTTTTATTAATTTCTGGCCGCTATTCTGAAAGTGATAAAGTTCGTAAAGAATTTAATAAGCTGATTTTCGATGAATTAGACTATAAATCATTATGGTTTTCTTCTGAATATAAAGCAGCGATTAAAGGCGACATAAGTGTAAAACCATCTTACCATGATGTATTGATTCATTCGCTTGGAGAAGTAGCTCATCGTTCAAAAACTCCATTCTCTCTTTTACTAGATACGATTATAATCACTAAAGAATCAATTGATTATAGCAATGAACTAGCTTTTACTGTGGCTCGTTTTGGCCATGCTGAAGACAACCTAAAAAATCTATTCAGTGCTTTAGGGTTTACTGATACATTAAGTAAGTATTTATTGTTAAATGCGAAAGCGTTTCAAAATGCACTTCCTCTTCAAAACGTCTATTTTACAGGGCCGTATGCTGAAGAAATAAGGGCGATTGTGATTCGTGCGATGGGTTATTCTTTGCCTGCTTTGCATGCTAAATATCAAGGGGAACAACGTCAGAAGGCCGAAAATAATCGTAATTGGACAACGAATCTAATTATGCAGATTATTTCAGAAGAATTATCTCCAGTACAAGATAAATTAGATTCTTTTTTACTTGAAGATGCATTAGATATTTATGTTCAAGGATTTTCTAGTGATGTTATTGCTATCTTGTCTAGTATTCAAATTGAAGAATGGCAGGCAAGTCAAAATAAGTTAAATAGAATTACTTCTTATGTCGTTCATAAGAATGTCACAGAAAATAATAATTTAGCTCATGCCTTTTCAGATTCAGCAGAATATCATTTTTTGAGTCAAGAGCAGATAGATTCACTTATTTTAGATTATATGAAAGCTAACCCAAAGGATTCAATCAGCTCTTTTCTAAAAGGGAAATAAAACGTGAATTTGAATTCAGTCCTAAAGGTAAATGATTCGCTTTTAGGGCTTTTTAATTGATTAAAAAATATACGCGTTCTTTCTTTTTTTACATTTTAGGTGTTATCGTTTCTGTGTTTTAGGAACGAGAGGAATAAAATGTTTTTTTGTGAAGAATTAAAAAGAAAAATCATCCATGAGAATTACCGCATAACTAAAGAAGACGCTTTTCTTTTAAAAGAGGAGCCTTTAGACGTTCTTGCAAACGCTGCCAATGATCTTCGCATTCATTTTTGTGGTAATGATTTTGATTTATGTACTATCATCAATGCGAAAAGTGGGCGCTGTTCGGAGAATTGTCGTTACTGCGCACAATCCGTTCATTATAAAACGGAATCGCCGACTTATTCTCTTTTAGGCGAAGACGTTATTTTAGAAGAAGCCAAAAAGCAAGAGAAACGGGGAGTCCCTCGATTTTCTTTAGTGACTTCGGGTAGAACGTTGTCGGAGCAAGATTTAGAGACGATTTGTGAAGATATAAAAAAAATAAAAAAAGAGACTTCTCTTTCAGTATGCTTATCTTCTGGGCTTTTAACAGAAGAACAATTCTTGAAATTAAAAAAAGCAGGGCTTTCAAGAGTCCATAATAACTTAGAAACTTCTCGTCGTAATTTTAGTGAAGTATGCACCACGCATTCTTATGATGATAAAATAGAATGCCTAAAGGCAGCTAAGCGTGTTGGTCTTTCTATTTGCTCTGGTGGTATTATGGGTCTTGGAGAAACGTTTGAAGACCGTATTGATATGCTTATGGATATACGAGATCTAAATATTACTTCGGTTCCAGTGAATGTGTTAAATGCGATTCCTGGTACACCTTATGGGGAACTTCCAAAATTAACTGATGACGAAGTTTGTCAAATGGTTTCTATTTATCGTTTTATTATTCCAGAGGCTTTTATTCGTCTTGCTGGTGGGCGTGGGCTTTTGTCCGATAAGGGCAGGCGTGCGTTTCAAAGTGGAGCGAATGCGGCCATCTCTGGCGATATGCTGACTACTGCAGGCATCTCAGTCGAAACCGATTTAATCCTTATAAAAGAACTTGGCTATACAATTAGGAAAGTCAACTGATGCATGCGAAAGGCGTTTTTATTACTGGAACAGGAACGGATGTCGGAAAAACTTTTGTGACCGCTCTTCTCGTTAAGAAATTTCGTGATTCAGGAATAGATGCCTTTTATTATAAAACTGCATTAAGTGGCGCCTCTTTGAATCCAGATCAAGGCCCCGCAAGTGATGAACAATATGTTAAAACCATTGCTTCATTGCCAGAGACTCATGAAACACTTGTTTCTTATGTCTATCAAGAAGCCGTATCTCCACATTTAGCAGCAAGAAAAGAAGGGAATCCGCTAGAATTATCAAAAGTCATTTCGGATTACGAATTATTAAAATCTAAACATGATTTTATTTTTGTGGAAGGGAGCGGGGGAATTATTTGCCCTATTCGCTATGATAGCCAAAAGATTTTTTTAGAAGATATTATCAAGGCGCTTGACTTAGAAATCATTATCGTTTCTAATGCCTTATTAGGTTCGATTAATGCCACTGTACTAACCGTAGAATACGCTCGCTCTAAGGGGATTGGCATTCTAGGGATTATCTTAAATCAATATCAAGGCTCTGAAATGGAGCAAGACAATTATAAGATGATTCAAGAAATAACGGGAGTTTCTATTCTTGCGACGGTTCCTTTCAATGCAAAAGAAATAGAGTTAAATATAGAGGGGTTTTAATGAATTCTAAAGAATCTCTAATTGCTAAAGATCTTCAATATGTATGGCACCCTTGTTCTCAAATGAAAGATTATGAAGAATTGCCCCCTATTATGATTGATCATGCGAAGGGCTCTTATCTATATGACATTCATGGCAAGCGTTATATTGATATCATTAGTTCTTGGTGGTGTAATCTTTTAGGCCATTGTAATCCTTATATTAGTGATGCGATCAAAAAACAGTTAGACAAGTTAGAACACGTCATCTTTGCGAATTTTACGCATGAAGGGGCGGTGCTTTTGTGCGAACGGCTGATGAAGCATTTACCTGAGGGTCTCACTAAATTTAATTTTTCAGATAATGGGTCTGCTTCTATTGAGTGTGCTCTTAAAATGAGCTTCCAATACCAATACCAAACAGGGCATCAAGAGAAAAAACATTTCATGACACTTTCGGATGGGTATCATGGTGAAACCGTCGGAGCTCTTTCTGTTGGTGGCTTAGACTTATACGCCGAAATTTATAAGCCCATGTTGATGGATGTGATTCATGTGGAAGCGCCTAATTGTTACCGTTGCCCATACAAAAAACATCGAGATTCTTGCTCTATAGAATGTTTTGAACAAGTGAAAAAATCGTTTGCTTTATATGCGAAAGAAACATGTGCTTTTATTTGTGAGCCTCTTTTACAAGGTTCTGCTGGGATGCGCATGTACCCACCCCAATACCTTCGCGCGCTACGAGATCTTTGTACTGAACACGATGTGATTCTGATTGCTGATGAAATTGCAACGGGATTTGGGCGTACAGGGACGTTTTTTGCTTGTGACCAAGCTTCTGTTACCCCAGACATTATGTGCCTTTCTAAGGGCCTTACGGGCGGTTATATGCCTATGGCTTTAACGATTACAACGCCAAAAATTTATGATGCTTTTTATGCCGATTATCTTGAAGGGAAGGCTTTTATGCATAGCCATACTTATAGCGGTAACCCGCTTGGTTGTGCAGCCGCGCTTGCCGTACTTGATGTTTTAGAAAATGAGTCTATAATAGAAAAAGCTAAAGAAAAAGCGGATTATTTACATGCACTTTTAGTCGATACACTTGGAAAGCATCCTCATATTGGAGAAATTCGTCACTTAGGGATGATTAACGCCATTGAATTAGTGGCCGATATTCAAGAGAAGACTCCTTTTGATTCTAAAAAGCGTACAGGGTATCAGGTTTATAAAAAAGCGCTCTCTAAAGGGCTATTATTAAGGCCTTTAGGCGATGTTCTTTATTTTAATCCGCCGCTCACGATTTCTTTAGAAGAAATTAAAGAAGCCGTTTCGATTTGTAAAGAAGCATTACTTGAAATACTACCAGAATAAAAAACGCGCAAGTTTTCTAAAAACATTAAGGTATCGTTTTTGCGAAACGATAAATAAAGATGTTCAAAAAAACGTTACTGTTTTTTTCGAAACGATAAATAATAAAATTGTCAAAAATTATTAGTTAAAAATAGGCTTTTAACGGGCTTGATTTTAATAACATAAAGTAGTGTTTGTTTTTTTAATGACTGTCGTGTTAAATGAGCGTTGTAAAATCCTTGTTTTTTAATAATCGAATGACTCCATCTATATTATTTGTAATGGTTTCGGGCTTGTACACTTATTAATACAAAACGACCTGCGGAATATAATCCATTATACTTTATAAAAAAAGCACCGTTTTTGCGAAATGATAAAACAAAAACATCACAAAAAGCGTATTATTTTTTTTGAGCGAAACCCCAAAAACGATAAATAAAAACGACGTTAAAAACCCGTTAAATTATTTTAAAAATAAAGATAAAATCTGGGCGTCACAAAAAACGGATTACTTTTTTTGTGCGATGATATAAATCGGGTGGTACGTTAAAGTCACTTGATTGTCTGATGAAAACAATTCTTTATATTGGCTTGAAAAGCGGTGTAAATCGCCTTTTGTCCAGTGCGTTTGAAACAGCGCATTTACTCCTGTTCTTTTGATATGCTTTAGAACATCGACTGGATCATTAAAAGAAACAGAATGGATTTCTTCGTCATAATGTAAAAGTGAAAAATGCTTTTGCACTATTTCTAAAACGATTTCTAAAGAAGGGTAGTAAAGACCACTTTGTAAAATGGATCGAATCTCCACCATATTTTTTTTCCCAAAGGTGGAAAAGGCAAAAATGGCGTTTGGATTCATCTTTGCTTTTAACTTTTCAAAAAGAGAATCTAATTCGAGAATCCATTGTAGTGTAGAAGCAGAGGCTATTAAATCATAAGACCCTTGAAAGAGTTCTGTTTGTTCTAAATCGCCTTCGATAAAAGAAAAAGAAGATTTTTCTGTCAAAGATTCAAGAAGGGGTTTATAATCGCCGACAAGATCGTTACAAGTGAGAGAATTGACTTTGAATTGTTCCTCTAATTCACGCGTGAGAAATCCAGTCCCTGCGCCAAGTTCTAAAACGGTATTAAATTCTTGGCCGTGTTCTTTTAATTTTT
>JAAYXQ010000275.1 GCA_012515825.1 Fibrobacter sp. | reverse complement strand
TCTTGAAAAACTTCCCGCAAGAAATTCTAACGATATCGATGATCTGCTTCCGATGAACTGGAAACCTTCCGAATTAAAATAGTTTTACCTCAAGCCCGAGCAAATACGCTGTTCACCGTTAGGATACATATGATGGAGATAAGTATGTGAAAAAATTAAGCTGTCTGCAGCGCTTACAATTCTTTTCTTTGTTCAGATAAAGGATTTATTCAGTCTAAGGGAAATAGAGTCTACACTGAAAGCACAAGCTAATAAATGGCATCACTTGGGTCTTGAAACGGTAGCCAGAAGCACCCTTGCTGATGCGAACCGCGACAGGCCATATCAGATATGGGGAGAAATGTTTTATTCGTTATACGAACATTGTCAGAAATTAACCCCGAGCAATAAATTTAAGATCAAAATGCCTGTTTTTACTCTTGATTCCACAACGATAAGTTTGTGTTTATCACAGTTTCCCTGGGCACGATACCGGAAACGAAAAGGAGCTATTAAACTCCATACACTCCTGGATCACGATGGTTGTTTACCTTGTTATGTATCACTGTCTGACGGAAAATGGCATGACGTCAGATTCGCAAAAAATCCAGAAAATGGATTACCGAAATTACCTCCGGACAGCATATTAACCATGGATCGAGGATATATTGATTTTAATTGGCTCTATTCATTGCATTGCAATGGTACTACCTTTATAATCCGGTCTAAATCAAACATGAATTATGATGATCTCGGACAGCATAAAAAATTGCCTAAAAATAGAAAAATTCTGGCAGACCAGGTAATTGAACTATCAAATGAATACAAATATGAAGATTATCCGGAAAGTCTTCGGCTGATCAGGATATTTGACAGTAAAAGTAAAAAAACTATAGAGGTTTTAACCAATAATTTCAAATTATCTGCATTAAAGAAAGCTGAATTATATAAAGGTCGTTGGGAAATAGAAGAATTTTTCAAGTGGATAAAACAGCATCTAAAAATCAAGACTTTTATCGGTACATCTGAAAATGCAGTTTACACACAAGTCTGGATTGCTATGATTGTGTATCTTCTTTTGTCTTTTATTAAATTCCAGAAAAAGTATTCTTATTCTCTGTTAGAATTAAAGAGAGTCTTAAAAGAAATCGTATGGGAACACAGAAGTCTTTTTGAGATACTAAAAGTCAATTTTTCCGATCTTTTTAAGTTAAAGAACACACCGATACAAGAGGCTTTTTATTAGATTACTATTAACTTTTAACAATTTTTTACCGGACACTACTGATTACAAGTTAAAAATCGTAAATTCTTTAACCAAGGACATACTATGAACTATGTTTTTATCAAATTATTAAATAGGGATATTTTATGGATGTTTCGATTGTCATAGTGAGTTGGAATTCCCAAAAACTTCTTGATTTGACGTTGGAATCAATTATTAAGTTTACCAAGAAAGTAACATATGAAATAATAGTTGTAGATAATTCATCGGACGATGGCTCTGAAGAAATGGTGAAAAACAAATATCCAGATGTTAAAATCATACAAAGTGGCTCAAATCATGGCTTTGCAAAAGGAAATAACATAGGTATCGCTGTTGGAAAAGGAAAGCATTTATTTCTAATAAATTCTGATATAGAAATTTTTGATGATTGTATATCTCAGATGTATTTCTTTTTAGAAGAAAACCCCGATGTGGGGTTATGTGGTCCTACTATATTGGATAAAAATCGGACAATTCAACGTTCATGTATGGGATTTCCCAATCTTATTAATTCGCTGGCATTTGCTCTGTTTTTAGATCGGATATTCCCCAAAAGTAAGTTGCTAGGAGGCTACTTAATGAATTATTGGAAACACAATTCCACAAAAGATGTAGATGTTATCAATGGATGCTTTTGGGGAGTCAGGGGAACCGTAATGAAAAAATTAAAAGGTTTAGATGAACGATTTTTCATGTACGGTGAAGATATTGATTTTTGCAGAAGAGTAAAAGACTTGGGATTTAGGGTTGTATACTACCATTTGGCTATGGCAATACATTATGGTGGGGGTAGTTCCAAAAATGCGCCTATCAGGTTTTATTTGGAAATGAATCGAGCAAATATAATTTACTGGAAAAAGTATAGTAGCAAAATAGAACTGAATCTCTACATAATAATACTGTTACTTCATCAAACGATTAGAATGTTAATAAATATACCAGTTTCTTTTTTACATCAAAACAGAGTGAACTTTATAAGAAGCTTTAAGTGTATAAATTTTCTGTTAGCCATTTTAATAAAAAAAGATCTTTTGGAAAATATATCGTTTAAGTAGAGGTGGTTAAATATGTTAAAAAGATCTTGTCTGGAAGTACGATATATCTATTCAAGCATTCGGAAAAACACATATTTCGGAATATCATAATTTCACTATTCAGGACGAATCAAGCGGATAATATAAAATGAGGAGGGTTTATCCATTTAAAAAATAAAGATACTTCTTCAATAGATGACCATTCCGGTTAAATCACTCTCCGGTCTTAAATGACTTCTTTAATGGGAAGATGAATCGGCATATTACCGCGGCCATGTGCAGGTTTTTGCGATTTTTTTAGTTTTCTTTTCGTAAGTTATTACTTTTACAGGTGCTTCTGAACTGTTTCTTCATCATTGATAATCCCATGGATACAGTGTTTTCTGTGAATCATTAGAAGGAATGAATCTTTCTGATTTGGTTACGAATACCTACTATTTAAACCCATTCAAGTTTAAATTTCAGTTCTTGAAGTTCAATTTGCAGTTTTTCATTAAGTACAGCCAGGGATAAAACTGTGTCAATAAATTTCTTGCTGGAAGCAATTATGAGAACATCTTAGATAAGATATTTTCACTTTACTGAATGTATTAATATATTTGATATAAGCAAGAATTATTGAAGATTATATCGTTTTCTTCTTTTTATGCTTGTACGATAATTTTCTTCGATAATATACAGTGGCTGTTCAAGAAAATGTTTAAGCTTCAGGATTATCTGAAATTTCCACAGGAGGCTTTTGCAATCTACCTGCCTCCAACCGATTAGATTACATAAATCAGTAGCTGTGTAATCGCTCGTCCAACACATGTTTCTCCTCCTCCGCGCTTATACAATATTAATATAGTAACGTATAAAGGAGGATATATGTCACGTACACAGAGTAAATATGATTGGCCCCACCACATAGCGCAACAGAAATCAAGTGGACTTTCAGTTAAAGAATACAGCGCACAGCACGGTTTCTCACCC
>JAAYXQ010000274.1 GCA_012515825.1 Fibrobacter sp. | reverse complement strand
TTCACGAATGATTGTGGTATCGCCTTCCATAATACGAACAGAAGCAAATACATTTTCGCCTAAGAAATCTTCTACAAAATAATGTTTGCGATATAAATAACCGATTTTTCCATCAAAGTAACGAATCTGTTGCAATTGTGAAAAAACAGAGTCTTCATGACTTGCTGTTGCAAGCGCTAAGACGTGCTCAATATAAGTCACGCAATCCACAGAATCTAAATAGATTAAGGGTTTTGAATCTATAGAATCAATGTAACTCTCTCCCATAGGGCCTAATAAATAAGGGGTATTAAGCAGTGCTTTTGAAAAATAGTCCAATCTATTTTCAAGACCCTTTACAGAAAGACCTTGTAACCAAAGTTTCTTTGCTAACATCAATGAAGGATAATGATCATTTGATTTTTCGACTAGCCTAGACCAGATAGTATCTAGAACATCTTTCACTTTATTATCTGGATTTTTCCCCGTATCATTAAGATACGCACTCACGCTAAGAGTATCTCCAGTCATCGTAAAGATATAACCTACAAGAGCATGAGCCTCTGAAATAAAACCCGTCTTAAGACGTGTTTGCTGAGGCATCGCTAAGGAATTCATCCGCTTACTCGCAGTCCCAACCCCAGGAGATGCAAAGCTTTCTATATAGAAATAGGATCTCGGAGATCTTGCCATATAGCTCAACATCTCGGTGATCACAGATGGTTTTACCTTGTTCAAAGGAGAAAGTCCGCAGCCATCAAACACCTTAAAATGAGAAGGAGAAATTCCGATTTGATTTAAGAAGAGTGTTTCTGCTTTTTTACCACCTTCGACACTACCCTCTCCAGCCACGATTTTCCCTACATTTCGAAATAGCATCTCCGCATGTAAATTTTGACTTCTCTGATTTATCTCATCGAGCATACTCAATAAGGGAGCGGCAGAAAATCTAAACTGTTTAATCTCAATCCCTGAATGAGCTGAATAATCCTGAATAAAAATAATTCCAGCATCTTTTAAGGCTGATTCAAATGCGCTAATAAAATACGCCGAAGGATTACGAACAGGCAACACGAGAGCAGAAGAATCTACTTTAATCCCAATTGTACCGCTAATAGTAATCACTGGTTTTTCTTTATCTATAGAATAGCGCCAACGTCTCGCTCGATTATTTGTTGTAATGAGTTCGTTTTTTATTGTAACAAAACCAATATCTGGTAAAGGAGTAATGATTGCCGTATCATTCACATTTGCACCTGGCTTTATGCGAATCAAAGTGCAATTATCGTTAAAACCTAAAGGAACTACTTCTGCGCCATACCAAGCATCGTAATAATTATTTTTCCAATGCTCAGGACGACGTGGCCCAGAAAAATAAGTCGTATCTGTAAAGAGAGAACCCCGAATAGTATCTATCCCTAGAGCCTTTAAAGAATCGACCATTTGATTCATCATGTAAAAGGCATCGGTATAGAAGCGTCCTGAGATATTGGGATCTCCCTCACCGTAAAAGCGAAGCCTTCCAGAAAAAGTTTTTTCTTTGATGCTCCCCTCTAAATGAAGAGTCGTTTGTGGCTCATAATTTAAGGGAAGTAAATGAAGAGCAGTTGCTGTAGTCAAGGTTTTGAGCGTGCTTGCTGGTGTAAAAAAATCATCTCCACGAATATCCAAAAAAACGTTTCCCGTTTTCACCGAACGAACCGACATTCCTAAACGAGAACCTGGGATAAGAGAATCTACATAGCTTTGAAATTCTTGAGCAGAAAAACCTGCAAAGGCGGCCTGAGAAGAAAACAATAAAGAAAAAAGAAAAAAGATTTTCTTAAAACATCCAATTAAACTTGAAGGTTCTTGTATTTTTCTCTTTTCTTCAACCCAATCCTTCATTTTACTTTTTCTTCTTTCGACGAATTAAATGATACTTGGATTCCACAAAGAAAATAAAAAGGCAAATGACACCTATTCCAATGATAATAGCAAAGCGGAAAGTCCAACTTTCTCCTGGTAATGGAATGATAAAACCTTTGGGGAACCATTTAACAGTTAAAAAATCTTCTTCTTTTTCTTTTTGACTCAATATTTTCATAACCCATGTTAATAAAGAATCTGTATTTCGAATAGAAGAATTTGTGGAATCTATAGAACTCAATGAATCTAATGAATCTGTAGATAATAGATTTTGGATTTTCTCATCTGCACGAACAATGATACTTGCGACTTCTGCCGTACGATCTTCATTTTCAATCGCCGTTCGATATATAGAACCAATATCATTACTCATATTGATTAAAATGGTTTCTATTTCGCCCCATTGAGATAGATTAGGAAAACTACGCCCATGACTGAGATCTTCTATTAGAGCATTATAACGCGGGTCTTGAGCCCATACACTAATCACACTTTTATCTGAAGGTAAAAAGCCTATTCGTCGAGTATAAGTATCAATGTGATCCACTCGTACTAAAAACTGAAGTAACTTTTTGGTATCCTTTTTGGCATTTTTAGAAATAGCTAAATGACTTCCACCAACAAACGTAAATTGGCCCTTTGGACCAAAAGGCATAGGGATCAAAACAAGCCCATCTTGAGAAATACTTTTTTCTTTTAAGCCACCTTCCTCTACCGATACATCCATTTTACGAATGATTTCAGATGTCCCCATTAAAAAAGCTTGTTCTGAATTAGTAAAACGAGTGGCATTCTCTACTGAATTTTCAAATAAGGCATTAGGAACGCAAGTCGTATCTTTCAGTAAAGTTAAGTAATGAAACAATCCATTTAAAGTATTTGAATCCAAAAGAGCACTCTTCCAAAGAGAGTCTTGCTTCACCAGAAAATCACCTCCATAAGACCAAATCCAAGGAGCCATGACTTGAGGGGCTGTCCAATCGTCTTTACCTGGAAGCCCAAAAGGAACAATCTCTTTCCCTTCTGCATTTTTCAAGCCATTTTGTGCAATGGCTTTCATCACCCCTCTTGCACGCGTAAAGCTCTTCATATGAGCATCACGAATTCCAAGAGAATCTAGCACGGCCTTATTTCCAAAAAAAGCTCTCACATCTAAGAACCAAGGCACAGCATAATAATTGGAGTCTCCTTCTATGCTTGAGAACTTGGACATCTCATCAAAAAAACGAGAAGAATCAATTTCATTGAGAAACGATTGCATTCCATCTAAATAGCCTTTCCCTGCAAATATAGAGATCCAAGACGAACCAACCTGCAAGACATCTGGGGCGGTTCCTTCTGAGAAGGCTTTCTGAATTTCGTCGAAGGCGGATTCCCACTTCAATTCCTTAAAGACTACGGGAATAGAGGTTTCAACTTCAAAGCGAGTGAGCATTTCTTGAAGTACGGCCGCAGAACCAGGGCCATTATCCATAGCCCAAAAAGAGAGTGTATCCACTTTTTTAGCGGCAAAACTTGAGCTTAAAAGAATCAATAAAAAAAGAACTAATCTCATTTAGCTAGCCTTAAAAAATCATCAAAATAATTTGGGTACGTTTTATTCACACAAGAAGGGTCTAAAATTTTTACTGGCACACCGCCTAAAGCAACAAGACTAAAACACATTGCCATGCGATGATCATTGTATGTTTCAATAATGGCTTCTTGAAGTTTTTCTGGAGGCGTCACTTGAATACTTGTCATATCAGTATAAACAGTCGCACCCACTTTTCGAAGTTCTGCAGCAAGAGCAGCTATGCGATCCGTTTCTTTAACGCGCCAGCTTCCAATATTTCGAATGGTCGTTGTGCCTTTTGCAAATAAGGCTAGGATAGCGACAGTCATCGCAGCATCAGGAATATGATTTAAATCGAGATCGACACCTTTTAATTCTCCGCCAGTGCATTCAATCCAATGCTCTCCCATGGAAACCGTTGCTCCCATTTGACGAAGTACTTCAGCAAACTGAACATCTCCTTGCAAACTTGAAGAGCCTACACCTTCTACTCGAACTGTACCGCCAGTAATAGCAGCACCAGCCAAAGGATAACTTGCAGAAGAAGCATCTCCTTCAATATCTAAATCCCCAGGAGAAACATAAACTCCTTGAGGCACTTTAAATTCTTGATAATTCATGTTATCCACTAGGATACCAAACCGACGCATAATATCAATAGTTAAATCGATATAAGGCTTAGAAATAAGATCTCCATCAACAATGA